>NZ_BANB01001239.1 GCF_000964365.1 Acidisphaera rubrifaciens HS-AP3
GCGGTTGACCGGACAGTCGATCACGAACGGGGCGACGATGCCGCTGTTACGCAGGCCGGCGATGAAGGTGGCGGTCTTCCAGTGCC
>NZ_BANB01001238.1 GCF_000964365.1 Acidisphaera rubrifaciens HS-AP3
GCGGCCTCGCGCTCGCCGTCGGCATCCTGGTCGATGAAGCCACCGTGACGATCGAGAACATCAATTACCACCTCGAGGGCG
>NZ_BANB01001237.1 GCF_000964365.1 Acidisphaera rubrifaciens HS-AP3
CAGGGCGAGGTGAACCTTTCTCACTCTTACCTTGAAGTCGAAACGGGCGCCAACGCGACGCAGGCCGAGG
>NZ_BANB01001236.1 GCF_000964365.1 Acidisphaera rubrifaciens HS-AP3
GGCCGCCCAGGGTCATCACGTTGATCGTCTCGCCGATGGCCGAGAGCGCGGTGATGGACGAGAGCACCGAGAGCGGGATCGACACCGCGATGATCACGGTGGACCGCCACGACCCCAGGAACAGCAGGATCATCAGGCCGGTGAGGCCCGCGGCGATGGCGCCCTCGCGGATGACGGCGAAGACGGCGTCCTTGA
>NZ_BANB01001235.1 GCF_000964365.1 Acidisphaera rubrifaciens HS-AP3
TGATCCGCCAGATCCTCGGCTCGTTCGACGAATATCAGTCGCGCGAGAACGCCAAGCACACTCTGCGTGCCATGCAGGAGAACGCCCGTCAGGGCTTCTGGA
>NZ_BANB01001234.1 GCF_000964365.1 Acidisphaera rubrifaciens HS-AP3
GCCGGCAGCATCCAGACCGCGCCGATGTTCTGGCTCAACCCGAAGAACGGCGTGTCCTATCCGATCGTCGTGCAGA
>NZ_BANB01001233.1 GCF_000964365.1 Acidisphaera rubrifaciens HS-AP3
TCCCGGGCTCTCTGAGCCCGGGCCTCATTGAAGCTCGTGGCCTCGGTTCAGTGCGGCCCCGATCTGGCGCGACTCTCCCGGGCTCTCTGAGCCCGGGCCTCATTGA
>NZ_BANB01001232.1 GCF_000964365.1 Acidisphaera rubrifaciens HS-AP3
CCGGGGCGCAGCTCCGGGACGAGCACCCGCTCCACCCAGGTCTCGAAGACAAGGCGGTTGACCGGACAGTCGATCACGAACGGGGCG
>NZ_BANB01001231.1 GCF_000964365.1 Acidisphaera rubrifaciens HS-AP3
CGCGGCGGTTGAAGTGCAGCGTGCCGGTGTAGGTTTCGGACGTCAGGATGCGGTGCACGCTGGAGATGTGGAACGGCTTGCCGCGGTTCAGCACGCCGCAGGCGTTGAGCGCGTTGACGATCGCCTTGACGCCGAGGGGCAGTCC
>NZ_BANB01001230.1 GCF_000964365.1 Acidisphaera rubrifaciens HS-AP3
CTGCGGGCGTTGTGGACAGCCAGACGATCAAGGCCCCGCACGGCAAAGCGCGAGGCTGTGACGCGGCAAAGAAGACGGTCGGACGTAAGCGGCACGTCGCGGTGGACACCGACGGACGTCTGCTGATGGTGAATCTCACGACGGCCGACATATCCGACAGCGCGGGCGCGCAACTCATTTTCGACGGCGTGCGCAAGCAGCGGCCCTGGCTCAAGCATCTGTTCGCGGACGGCGCCTATG
>NZ_BANB01001229.1 GCF_000964365.1 Acidisphaera rubrifaciens HS-AP3
CGAATCGTGCATCCGGCCCCTGTATAGTGTATCTCAATACTGAACAGACGTTTGCACGAACTGCCATATTATTATGGACATACAGGGACATAACTGCCCCCGATGCCTCACCCCCGCCGCCGGGCGAGGAA
>NZ_BANB01001228.1 GCF_000964365.1 Acidisphaera rubrifaciens HS-AP3
AGATAGCCGGTGTTGACCAGACCGCCGGCCGTCAGCGTCTCCGCCGCCGGCAGCCCGAGACTGCCGAAGAAAATCTGCCCGGTATTCGTCAGCGTCCCGGCGATCGAGGTCGTGGCGCCCT
>NZ_BANB01001227.1 GCF_000964365.1 Acidisphaera rubrifaciens HS-AP3
TCGGCCTCGGCCCCGCGCTGGACAGGATAGCAGGGGCCGACAGGGCCTGACATCGACGCACGCCAAGTGCGCCGCGAGCAGACGCGATGACCGCCGCCGC
>NZ_BANB01001226.1 GCF_000964365.1 Acidisphaera rubrifaciens HS-AP3
CAAGGTAAGAGTGAGAAAGGTTCACCTCGCCCTGTTGCTGTCCAGGGCCATTGAGATACACGAATGAATTGTCGTTTTCCCAGATGTTGCCCGTGTTCGCCGAGGGCGAGAGCGTCGTCGCGAGCATGATGTTCCGCGAGTCGGATGGCGCGGTTGCGGTGTTCGCCGCCTGCGTCACCGTCAGC
>NZ_BANB01001225.1 GCF_000964365.1 Acidisphaera rubrifaciens HS-AP3
CCCCGATGCCTCACCCCCGCCGCCGGGCGAGGAAGACCGCCGCATCCGCCTCCGAGATGCGCAGCTGTCGCCCGATCCGGTGGGCGACGAGCTGCCCGTTCGCGAT
>NZ_BANB01001224.1 GCF_000964365.1 Acidisphaera rubrifaciens HS-AP3
TCGCCCATCATTGAGCCTTTCTCAAACGGACTCTTGGGCACTCTGCATCGGGTCCGCGGCGTGCTTGAGCGTGTACCCGACGAAAGCGATGACATGGAAGCCAGCGAGCGTTGCGGCATAGCGCTCGTAATCCTTGACCAGCCGGCGGCAGCGTGTAGCCCAGGCGAAGAACCGTTCCACTACTCAGCGTCGAGGCACGAGGACGAATCGGCGCTTTGCTTCCGGACGTTTGACGACGTCAAGGGCAATCCCCTCGGCTGCGGCGGTATCGGCGGCTGCCTCGCCGGTGTAGCCCTGATCGGTATAGGCAAGCCTCACGTTATTGCCGGTTGCACGCTGGATACCGGCCGCAAGACGCCGGACCGCGACCCAGTCTCCGACATCGGCCGGCACCAGTATGACCCGGCTCTACGGCCGCTGTCGGCGCGGCGAACGTCTGCGCATGA
>NZ_BANB01001223.1 GCF_000964365.1 Acidisphaera rubrifaciens HS-AP3
TGCGAACCGATGCAGGGCGCGGGTGCGCAGCCGACTGCGTCCTACTGCATGCGGAACGCGGACAGCCATGAGACCATCGCGACGGTCGGCGGGCTGCATGTGGGAAACCTCGGCACGATGGCAGCAGGCACGGCCGAGATTGACGGGCCGGACACCGGGTCCGGGACGTTCCCGCTGATGGTGAAGAACTCTGCCGGCACGATCCTCTTTGCGGTGAGCGATAGCGGCA
>NZ_BANB01001222.1 GCF_000964365.1 Acidisphaera rubrifaciens HS-AP3
GCGTGACCGGCTATCTGACGAATGACAACACGACCGCCGGGTCGGTTGGCGTGTATCAGATGTTTGATTGCGAACCGATGCAGGGCGCGGGTGCGCAGCCGA
>NZ_BANB01001221.1 GCF_000964365.1 Acidisphaera rubrifaciens HS-AP3
CGCCCCGTTCGTGATCGACTGTCCGGTCAACCGCAACGTATTCGAAACCTGGCTGGAGCGGGTGCTCGTCCCGGAGCTGCGCCCCGG
>NZ_BANB01001220.1 GCF_000964365.1 Acidisphaera rubrifaciens HS-AP3
AGATACACTATACAGGGGCCGGATGCACGATTCGGACATCCTGTCCAATACAGTCCATAAGGAGGATACCATGTCTACCACTCTCCCGCCCCACGTGACCGGAGAGCCGCCGTGCCCGACCCTGGCGCAGCTGCGCGACCGCATCCTGGCC
>NZ_BANB01001219.1 GCF_000964365.1 Acidisphaera rubrifaciens HS-AP3
AGATAGCCGGTGTTGACCAGACCGCCGGCCGTCAACGTCTCCGCCGCCGGCAGGCCGAGACTGCCGAAGAAGACCTGCCCGGTATTGG
>NZ_BANB01001218.1 GCF_000964365.1 Acidisphaera rubrifaciens HS-AP3
GGCGGCCGGTCGCGCAGCCGCCAGCGGCCGCGATCGCGTTCCAGCAGCTTCGGCCATCCCTTGCCGAGCGCCTCGATCACCGCCTGCGCCCGCCGCTCCAGCCGCTCGCGCAGCCGCACGTCGCCCACCTGCGCCAGCACCGCCGCCAGATCGACGCGCAGCATCCACGCCGCGTGCGGATCGAGCCGCGGGATCGCCGCCATCTGCAGCCGGTAGGACTGCGCGGCCGTGCGGGCCAGCTCACGACAGGCTTTGGCGGGCAGGCCGCGCGTGCGTCCGTCGACCGCGACGCTGGCCGCCAGCCGCTTGAGATCCCATTCAAAGGGGGCGGCGATCGTCTCGTCGAAATCGTTGACGTCGAACACCGCGGTGCCTTCGGGCGACAGGAAGACCCCGAAGTTCAGGTGGTGGCAGTCGCCGCAGGATTGCACGCGCAGCCCGCTCGACGGCGTCTGCGCCAGATCGGCCGCCATCACCGCGACGGCGCCGCGCAGGAACGCGAAGGGCGAGGCCCGCATGCGCCCGAACCGCACCGGCAGCAGGCGCGGGATGCAGTGGCGCGTCGCCTCGATCAGCCGCCGGATCGGATCGCGCCGCGCGGGCGGCGTCCAGGCCGCGTGCAGACTGCGGGGCACGAGCTTGCGCAGCGCGTGACCCTCCAGCCGGCGCTCTGACGCCGGCCGCGGCATGTCGGCCTGGCCATGTTCCAGGGGCATCGGCCTGTCAAATTGTTCATCTTGCAGCGAGACGGGCGCAGCAAACCGGACAAGCGGTCATGGCGCAAGACCGCGCGCCGAGATTCGCGGCCCGCTCCGCGCGTTTCGCGGAACGGATCGCGCGCCGCGCGGACCGCCGGCGACGGCCGCCGGACCAGCGGCAGGCCGCCTCAGTCGAACAGCCAGGGCCAGCGCGTGCGCGCCGCCCACAGCACGCCCGCCGACAGGGCGCCCGCGATCAGGTCGTCGCCCATGACGCCGGCCGGACCGTGCTGCCGGTCTGCCCAACCGACCGGGCCGGGCTTGGTGATGTCGATCAGGCGGAACACCACGAACGCCGCCGCCAGTCCGCGCGCGGTG
>NZ_BANB01001217.1 GCF_000964365.1 Acidisphaera rubrifaciens HS-AP3
ACACCAGCGCCGCACCGCTCGACGAACTCCGGCGAACAGATCAGCCCCGCCGGACGGAAAACAACCTCGCCGCCGTCACGTTCCGCGATCCCGGTGCCCGTCATCCGCAACGCCCATAGCCGCGCCCCACCGCACGGCTGCGGCGA
>NZ_BANB01001216.1 GCF_000964365.1 Acidisphaera rubrifaciens HS-AP3
GATCGAACGCGGGGGCCAGCGGCGCCAGCCCCCGTATCAGCGAACGATCAATCAGGATGCCCGCTTCGGTCAGGCTGCGCGAGAACTTGACCCACGCGACCTGCTCCGCCTCAGGAACCGCAAACCGACGCCTGTCATAGTAGAAGTCGCCCTGCGCCCGATCGAGACTGCTTGATGGCGTGTCGCGCAGCCGGC
>NZ_BANB01001215.1 GCF_000964365.1 Acidisphaera rubrifaciens HS-AP3
CGCTCCGGCAGGTAGCGTGAATCAGCATTCCGCCGACTCGGGAATCCCTCCCGATCCCATCAGGTCGGATGG
>NZ_BANB01001214.1 GCF_000964365.1 Acidisphaera rubrifaciens HS-AP3
GCCATCCGCACGCCCACCGACATCTTCCCCAATATCGGCATCCCGGTGGTCGCCGTCGTCTGGACCTATAACGGGATGCCGCCGGACGACATGTCGGGCCGCGTCATCTACTACTACGAGCGCACGCTCTCGGCGCAGGTCAACGACATCCAGCACATCGAGAGCCAGTCCCTCGTCGGCTACGGCGTCGTGAAGATCTTCTTCCAGCCCAGCGTCAACATCAACGGCGCGCTGGCCCAGATCACCGCCGCCTCGCAGACCGTGCTGAAGCTGCTGCCGCCGGGCATCACGCCGCCCTACGTGCTGATGTTCAACGCCTCCTCCGTCCCCATCCTGCAGCTCGCCCTCTCCAGCACCACCGTGCCGCAGGCCATCCTTCAGGATCAGGCGCA
>NZ_BANB01001213.1 GCF_000964365.1 Acidisphaera rubrifaciens HS-AP3
TCGGCTGCGCACCCGCGCCCTGCATCGGTTCGCAGTCGAACATCTGATAGACGCCAACCGAGCCGGCCGTCGTGTTGTCATTCGTCAGATAGCCGGTCACGC
>NZ_BANB01001212.1 GCF_000964365.1 Acidisphaera rubrifaciens HS-AP3
CGATCCGGTGGGCGACGAGCTGCCCGTTCGCGATGAGGCGGTCCCCGACCTCGCGCCGAAGGGCGATACCGG
>NZ_BANB01001211.1 GCF_000964365.1 Acidisphaera rubrifaciens HS-AP3
GCGGGGGACGCGGGTGCGGGGGATGCGGGCGCGGCCGCCGGCAGCGGCGCGGGCTCGTCGGCATGCGCGGTCGCAAACGTCGCGGTCGCGATGACGGCGGCCGCTGCCAGCCGCGTGGTGACGGTCGGTCTCATTGAGCTTTCCTTTGCGTTGAGGCGCGTGTCGCGGATCAGCCGACGGCGCGGGCGTGGCGGTCCGTCGCTCATCAGAACAGCTGTTCGCCGTGGAGGACGATATCGAGTCCCTCG
>NZ_BANB01001210.1 GCF_000964365.1 Acidisphaera rubrifaciens HS-AP3
GCTCCCCTTCGTGCTCCAGCACCATCCATACCGCTCGCCCGCGGACCTCAGGTGAGAACCTGTTCGTCGTCTTGCTCGTCATGGCCCCTTCCTCTCAGGAGTCGGGGCCTCC
>NZ_BANB01001209.1 GCF_000964365.1 Acidisphaera rubrifaciens HS-AP3
GACCCTGGCGCAGCTGCGCGACCGCATCCTGGCCGATGACGGCCTCGATCCGGTCCGGCGCAGGAACCTCGCCTCGGCGCTTCGCGCGCTGGCCAAGGCGCTGCGC
This sequence comes from Acidisphaera rubrifaciens HS-AP3, assembly GCF_000964365.1. GTDB lineage: Bacteria > Pseudomonadota > Alphaproteobacteria > Acetobacterales > Acetobacteraceae > Acidisphaera > Acidisphaera rubrifaciens. The sequence continues at coordinate 107 of NZ_BANB01001209.1, forward strand.
CAGCCGCTCGACAC
>NZ_BANB01001208.1 GCF_000964365.1 Acidisphaera rubrifaciens HS-AP3
GCGCGTTGCAGGAAGCGCACCAGGTCCGCGTCGCCGGCTGTGATCGTGTTGAGGAAGTCCAGCCAGATCGGGCAGCCGGC
>NZ_BANB01001207.1 GCF_000964365.1 Acidisphaera rubrifaciens HS-AP3
TCATGGCCCCTTCCTCTCAGGAGTCGGGGCCTCCAGCAAACCCGGGGCGGTTCACCAAGGCGCAGGTCAACCCGCATGAGAGAATTTGGCGGTAGAGTCATAGGTTCTCGACAATGTCGCAGTTCGATGAGAATCCCTTTCAGCTCCAACGGATTCGAGGGCACGCGCCGTTCACTTCGGCGCCGTCCCAGGCTGCGCGGGATAGACGTGGATATTCTTAATT
>NZ_BANB01001206.1 GCF_000964365.1 Acidisphaera rubrifaciens HS-AP3
TCGTGGGCGGCGGGCAGATCACCGCGGTCGCCACGGGTGCGTCGCTCGAACTGCGGGATGCCAGTCAGATCGACGACGCGGGCGTGGCCGGGGCGAACA
>NZ_BANB01001205.1 GCF_000964365.1 Acidisphaera rubrifaciens HS-AP3
TCGGCCTGCCGATCAGCGGCATCAACATGGCCTACGGCAATTCCGGCACCACCGGGTCGTGGGATGCCGATGTGCTGATCACGCTCACCCCCGACCATGATCCCACCGACGACTATGTCCGCACCCTCCGGACGGAACTGCCGCGCCTCTATCCGGGCACGACGTTCTCGTTCCTGCCGGCCGACATCACCACACAGATCCTGAACTTCGGGGCGCCCGCGCCGATCGACGTGCAGGTCGCCGGACAGGATCCGAAGGCCACCCGCGCCTACGCGAAGAAGGTGCTGCAGCGGATCAAGCTGGTCACCGGCGTCGCCGACCCGCGCATCCAGCAATCCGACAACGAGCCGACCCTGCGGGTGGATGTCGACCGCACCCTCGCCGACGAGACCGGGCTGACCGAGGAGAGCGTGACCGACACGCTGCAGACGACGCTCGCCGGCAGCATCCAGACCGCGCCGATGTTCTGGC
>NZ_BANB01001204.1 GCF_000964365.1 Acidisphaera rubrifaciens HS-AP3
GCGCCCCCGTGGGACGCAGCGGCGCCAGCGCCTCGGCCGCGAGACGCGCGAGATCCTCGGCCGCGCGCGCCTGCATGCGGGCGGGGATTTCCTCGCTGAACAGCTCGACGAACAGCTCAGCCATGGTGCCGGACGGATGGTCTGCCGCCGCGTCCTGTGCCGCCGCATGCGCGGACGGTCGTTCTTCTCAAGCCCAAGCGCACCTCGTTCTGGCTGTCCGGCGGTCGGCTCAGGCCGGCGG
>NZ_BANB01001203.1 GCF_000964365.1 Acidisphaera rubrifaciens HS-AP3
TGCCAGCCGGCGCGCGCCGCCGGGCCGTCCATGGCGATGTCGGTCTCGGCGAGAGCATCGCTGATCACCGCCCGCTCGATCTTCACGCCGAGGCGGCGGCGATCGTCCAGCCAGGGGCTGACCTGCGACGGCCGCGCCGCGCGCG
>NZ_BANB01001202.1 GCF_000964365.1 Acidisphaera rubrifaciens HS-AP3
GGACGAGAAGGGGTGGCCGGACATCGGCTCCACCTCCGCATAGTTCTTCAGCCGGAAATCGAGCGGGTCCATCCCGCACGCCTGCGCCATCTCGTCGATCGCGCTCTCCAGCGCGAGACTGCCCGGCGCCTCACCCGGCGCACGCATGAACATCGGCGTGCCGGTGTCGAGCCGCACGCCCGTGTGCGAGGTCGCGATCGCCGGACTGGCATAGAGCGCGTGCGACGCCCCCGCGGCGGGCTCGAAGAAATCGTCGAAGGTGCTCGACGCGGTCAGGACATGGTGGTCGATCGCCGTGAGCCCGCCCGCCGCGTCGGCGCCGAGGCGTAGCCGCTGGCGCGTGGGCGCGCGGTGCCCGACCGGGCCGAACAGCTGCTCGCGCCGCAGCACCAGCTTCACCGGGCGGCCGACCAGCCGCGCCGCGAGGATGCCGAGGACCTGCGGCCCGGACAGCAGCCCCTTGCCGCCGAACCCGCCGCCCAGGAACGGGCTGCGTATGTGGATGTTCTCCGGCGGGATGCCGAACAGTCCGGCGAGGCGCATCCGCGCCATCGCCAGCCCCTGGGTCGGCGTGTCGATGCTGAGGCGGTCGCCGTCCCAGGCCGCGACGATGGCGTGCGGCTCCATCGGGTTGTGGTACTGCGCCGGCGTCTCATACGTCGCATCGACGACATGCGCC
>NZ_BANB01001201.1 GCF_000964365.1 Acidisphaera rubrifaciens HS-AP3
CGGAGGAATGGCAGGCGGTCGCCGATGCGATAGACCAAGCGGCGGCGGCCGGCGAGGGCATGTCAGGCGTCAATGAGACGCTGGGCAGGATCGGCGAGAACGCGCGGAACCTGACGACCTACACTGGCGACTCTGTCGTGCGGCAGGAAGGGCTAGAGCGCGCCACGCGCAAGACGCTGGTGACAACGGAGCGGCTGTCGAAGGCATCAAAGGAGGTCGCCTCGGCGTTCCTGAGCGCCGCCAAGTGGCTGACGATTGGTGGCGGCATAGCGGGACTGGCGACTGGCGCTGGGCTGTTCGGGCTCGATCGGATGGCGGGCAGTGTCTACCGCGATCGTCGTGCCGCGCAGGGCCTTGGCCTGGACATGG
>NZ_BANB01001200.1 GCF_000964365.1 Acidisphaera rubrifaciens HS-AP3
CACACACCGCCCTCAGGCGGCCGACAGCACGCCCACACACACCGCCCTCAGGCGGCCGACAGCACGCCC
>NZ_BANB01001199.1 GCF_000964365.1 Acidisphaera rubrifaciens HS-AP3
GCGGCCGAGCGGCATGTCATACAGGTGGTGGTGGGGACGGCGGACCTGCGCCGGCTGCGATCGTTCGCAGAAGCAACCCGCTGCGGCAGCCTGACCGAGGCCGTCGTGTGCCTGATCCGCGACGCCGCCGGGGTGCCTCGTCGCAGCCGGAAGGCGCCGCCGGCTTCCTCCACGGCGGACCTGTTCCCCGCGCCGCAGCTCGGTGTCGCGACGGAGTCGCCGGCGAGGCGTGGCCGCGCGGTCCGACGCAAGCCATAGCGGGCCGCCTCGTCGATAGCGTGGCTGCCCACGCTTCGTATGCACGATATCCGCCTATTTCATCGTCCGATTCGGCCGCTTCGCCGCCGGACGCCTGAGCCGCAACGGGCTCCGCACGCCCTGCGCGCACCCCTCGCGCCCGATCAGGCCGCACTCGTCCCACGCAGGTCGTGACGCGACCCTGGCGTCATGCCCGACCACCACACGTGCACGCGACTGGTGGTGGCCGGGCGGTCACCGCGAAGCCGAGGAGCGCTCCCATGCCCAGAACCGCTGTCCCCACGCCGCCGTCATCGGCGCAGCTGCATTCCGTCGACGCCATCGCCGCACGCTTCGGCCTGTCGGCCAAGACGGTCCGGCGCCTGATCGCGAACGGGCAGCTCGTCGCCCACCGGATCG
>NZ_BANB01001198.1 GCF_000964365.1 Acidisphaera rubrifaciens HS-AP3
CGGTATGGCCTCAAGCCCGGCGAGGCGCCCGATCTAGGCTGGGCACAGTGGCATGGCCCGCGTCGTGCCGAGTTCCTGAA
>NZ_BANB01001197.1 GCF_000964365.1 Acidisphaera rubrifaciens HS-AP3
AGGTGCGTCCGCGCGGTGCGCCGATGCTGCCGGTATGCACCTCGATCGTTACGCCGTTGGTGAGCCGGATCGACTCGGCGAGCACGTCCTCGATCATCGCCGCTAGGGCCGGGACAGCGCGCAGAAGGCCGGCCACGTAGCCCAGGATCACCCGCGCCTGCCGCCGATCCGCCGCGATGATGGCCGCGACCAGCGTCTCACCCGGCGCCGTGTGCGGGGTGTAGTCAGGGACCGTCGCGAGATAGGCGGCGATGAGGGCCAGGACACGCGACTTGCCACCTCGCCGGCCGCATATCAACG
>NZ_BANB01001196.1 GCF_000964365.1 Acidisphaera rubrifaciens HS-AP3
GCGCTGGGCGGCGGTGTCATCGATTGCGGGGAAGATCGGCCGCTCGGCCTACACCCTGTTTGAGTGGGTGAAGAAGGCGGAGGTTGATCAGGACAAGCGGGCGGGCGTGCCGACGGAGGTGGCCGAGCGGCTGAAGACCCTCGAGCGGGAGAACCGCAAGCTGCGCCAGGCCAACGAGATCCTGCGCAAGGC
>NZ_BANB01001195.1 GCF_000964365.1 Acidisphaera rubrifaciens HS-AP3
CTGCGCCGCGACGACCGTGGCGCATCGCGATCCCGCGCATGCCCGCATCGCGGCGCAGCTGCTCGGCCATCGCCGCTTCGAGACCACGGAGCACCATTATATCGTCGCCGACTCGCTGCAGGCGACGACGCACTATCACGACCTCGTCCTGTCAACTCGACGCAAGGCGGGAGGACATCGTGA
>NZ_BANB01001194.1 GCF_000964365.1 Acidisphaera rubrifaciens HS-AP3
GCGGCGGCGGCGCCGGACAAGCCCGCCAACATCTTCCTGCCCGATGCCGGCCCCGACACCGCGCCGCGCATCCTTTCGTATGCGGACTTGCTGTCGCTGATCGAACGCGCCGCCAACCTGTTCCGCGCGCGGGCGGGCGACGCGCCGCCGG
>NZ_BANB01001193.1 GCF_000964365.1 Acidisphaera rubrifaciens HS-AP3
CGGCTGCCGTCGACGTTGACGATGTTGGTCTGCGGCGGATAGCCGTCATGCACGTGGGCGACGTCGTGGACGTAGATGACGGTGCCGTTGACCTTGCGCACCGGGAGGTCGTTGAGCGTCGCGATCTGGCGTGGGGCGTCGTTCAGGTCGACCGTGTATTCGAACTTG
>NZ_BANB01001192.1 GCF_000964365.1 Acidisphaera rubrifaciens HS-AP3
CGGCACCCCGCGCGCCCGGCAGGCGGCGAGCAGGTTGGGCCACAGCTCGCTCTCCACCAGGGCGCCAGCATCGGGCCGCCAGTGATCGAGGAACCGTCCGACCCAGGCCGGCACATCCAGCGGCACGAAGCGATGCACGACGCCCGGATGCGGCAGCCGCTGGCGCAGCAGGGCGGCGGAGGTGACGGTGCCCGTGGTCAGCAGCACCCGCGCGTCGGCGGCCAGCAGCGCCTCGGCGACCGGCAGGACGGAGACGGTCTCTCCCACGCTCGCCGCGTGCAGCCAGATCAGCGTGCCCGGCGGACGGTCCGACGTCTCGGCCCCGCGCCGCTCGCCGAGGCGGTCGGCATCCTCCTTGCC
>NZ_BANB01001191.1 GCF_000964365.1 Acidisphaera rubrifaciens HS-AP3
GGCGGCGCGGAAGCAGGCGGGCAGCGCGTCGGCGTGGTCGATGCGGGTGTCGTCCACCACGATCGGCACGACGAAGGGGGTGGTGGGCGCGAACGTCTCCGCCCGCTCCGCCGCCCAGCGCCATTCGCGCCAGAAAAACCCCTCCGGCCGGCCGACCGAGCGGCGCGAGATGATCGGCAGGAAATACGAGCAGGCGCGGATCGCGCGGCGGATTTCAATTTCGTAGTCCGCCCCCTCCTCCAGCGCGCGGACGTCGAGCCAGACGTCGAAGCCGGCGGCGTCGAGCGCGTCGCGCAGCCGGCGGGCGGCGGGCAGATCCTCGCGCGTGTAGCTGATGAAGAGCGCGCCCGGGATCAGGCGCGCGTCAAGCGGCGGCAGCGTGCGCGGGGCGGCGGCCGCGGCGCCGCCGGCCGCAT
>NZ_BANB01001190.1 GCF_000964365.1 Acidisphaera rubrifaciens HS-AP3
CCTCGGGCTGGTCAACATCTATTGCTACGGCGCGTCCTTCGCGACGAGCCTGGCCGCCGGCACGCCGTACGAGACGGCGGTGCTGGCGCGGCGGCTCGCCGGCCCGCATGCGTGGAGCACCTGGACGATCGTCGTCCTCGGCCTGCTGCCGGTGCAGGCGCTGTGGCTGCCGCCTCTGCGGCGGATGCCGGCGGCGCTGCTGATCGTCGGGCTCGCCGTCGCCGCCGCGTCCTGGGCCGATCACTTCATGGTCATCGTCATCACGCTGCAGCACGATTTCCTGCCCTCCGCCGCGCATGACTACGCGATCGACGTCTGGGGTCTGGCCACCTTCGCGGGCACGGTTGGGCTGTTCGCGCTGCTGCTGCTGATCGCCGGGCGGGTGCTGCCGGTAGCGACGTCCGCCGCGCGGGGCGTGTCGTGACGACGGCAGAGACGCCGCCGCACGCGGGGCAGGAGGCGGCACCGGGGGCGCCGCTCTGGGGTGTCGCGGCGGAGTTCACGGCGGCGCCGGCGCTGCTCGCGGCG
>NZ_BANB01001189.1 GCF_000964365.1 Acidisphaera rubrifaciens HS-AP3
GGACATCGACGCTGACCACATATGCCTACCCGCACCTGTCCGGTCTGACCGTTGATGCCATCGACACCGACCATGTCCTTCGCGTGCTGCAA
>NZ_BANB01001188.1 GCF_000964365.1 Acidisphaera rubrifaciens HS-AP3
GGCAGGCCGCCGGGCGCGGGCAGGGGCAGCGCCCGGCAGGCGCGGGAGAACGGTGTATAGACGCCGTAGATGCCGCCCGCCCTGGTCTGGATGTCATCGGGATCGAACAGCGTCGCGGTGCGGTGCGGGTGCAGGTCCAC
>NZ_BANB01001187.1 GCF_000964365.1 Acidisphaera rubrifaciens HS-AP3
CAACCCCGTCCCCGGAGGCGCCCACATCCGCACGACCAACCCGCGCGACCACCGCACCGCTCCACGCGTGACCAGGATCGGCACCCCACGCGACGCGGTTCGGTAAAAGAGGCTGATCCGACCGGTCCACATGAACGCCCGGGTCGTGCGGGGCATGTAGCGCGAATGGCCGAAAAGTCGCGGCCGTCGCCTTCGCCGATACCGACGAGCGGCCCGAAGCGGTGGGCTAAAGCCCACTCTACGCGTGCCCTACGCGTGCCGCCGCCCCAACATCGCGCACGAGGCCGCGGCGCAACCGCGCCACGCGCGGTGCCGCAGCCGGTCATCGACCAACAAAGCCGCGCCCACCGCCCCATGCGTAGGGTGGGCTTCAGCCCACCACCACCCACCC
>NZ_BANB01001186.1 GCF_000964365.1 Acidisphaera rubrifaciens HS-AP3
GCCCGCGCGGCGGCGCGGCGCCTCAGCCGAGCGTGGCGTTGAAGCCGCCGCCGTCGAGCAGCAGGTTCTGCCCGACGATGAAGCCCGAGGACGCGGCGCACAGGAAGGCGCACGCCTCGCCGAACTCCGCCGGATCGCCGACCCGCCCGGCCGGCAGATCCTGCCCGCGCCGCGCGATCTCCTCGTCCACCGTGCGTCCCTCGGTCGGGCGCGTGTTGCTGCGCAGGCGGTCCGTGAGGAACGGGCCTGGCAGCAGGTTGTTGATCGTCACGTTGTGCCGCGCCACCTGCCGCGCCAGCCCGGCGACGAAGCCGGTCAGCCCGGCGCGGGCGCCGTTGCTCATGCCGAGCTGCGGGATCGGCGACTTCACCGAGGCCGAGGTGATGTTGACGATCCGCCCGAAGCGGCGCCCGATCATGCCATCGACGACCGCGCGGATCATGAAGATCGGCGCGAGCATGTTGGCGTCGACGGCGCGCAGCCACGTCTCGCGGTCCCAGTCGCGGAAATCCCCGGGCGGCGGGCCGCCGGCGTTGTTGACGAGGATGTCCGGCGCGGGACACGCGGCGAGCGCCGCCGCGCGTCCGGCCTCGGTCGTGATGTCGCCGGCGACGGCGGTGACCTGCGCGCCCGTCT
>NZ_BANB01001185.1 GCF_000964365.1 Acidisphaera rubrifaciens HS-AP3
GGCGAGCCGCGCCGTGGTCGTCCTGCGCCGGCGCGGCATGGCGGCGGGCCTCGCGGCGCTGCGCCGCCTGCACGCCGCCTTCTATGCCGAGGGGCAGGACGTGACCGACCCCGCCACGCTGGCCGCCCTCGCCGCCGAACTCGGCATGGACGCCGCCGCCTTCGCCGCCGAACACGCCGCCGAGGACGCGGCGCGCGAGACCCAGGCGGACTTCGCGATCGCCCAGGCGGCCGGGATACGCGGCTTCCCCACCCTGCTCGCCGGGATCGGGGATGAGGGAAGCTACGCCCTCGTCACCCACGGCTTCCAACCCGCCGCCCGCATCGTCCCCGCCCTCGACCACTGGCTCGCCACCCCGCGCGCCCCCGCCGCGTGACGCCGGCCCCGACGTGCCGCCTTGCATTCCCAAACGCTTCGCCGTAAACGCTCCCGGCGCTCGGGCGGGCGTAGCTCAGGGGTAGAGCACAACCTTGCCAAGGTTGGGGTCGAGGGTTCGAATCCCT
>NZ_BANB01001184.1 GCF_000964365.1 Acidisphaera rubrifaciens HS-AP3
GGGCAGCGCCGTGCTGGCCGAGGCGACGCCCGCCGGGCTGCGGCCGCAGCCGGCCTTCGACTGCACGGCAAGCCTGATCCCCGCGTTGCTGCCGGCCCCGGCCTTCAGCTTCTGACACGCGTTCGGACGCGTCCGCGCAACCCCCGGTCGCGCCGCCGCGCACGCCCGGCGCCCCGCCGGGGCATACGGCCCGCGCCCCGCCGGGGCGACACGTGTCGCCGCGCACACGCCGCGACGGTTTGCGCACCGAGGCCACGGAAGAGATTTGCAAATTGGGGCCGGCCGGCAAACACTGCCGTCTTGCTCAACCGTGCGCCCGGCGCACGGACCCGCTCGGCCGCCCGTTCCGCGGCCGGCACAGCAGAGGTTGGACGATGAAGGATCTCCGCGACCTGGCCCTCTTCCCGGCCCGCCGGGCCGATCGCCGCTGGCGGCGCGGCGTGAGTCTTGCGGCGCTCGCGGCGCTGACGCTGGCACCCGCGGCCGCGCCCATGCTGGCGTCCCCGGCGGCGGCGCAGACGGATGGCACCACGGCGGCCACGCCGTCAGGCCGATCCACGACGCGGAGCACCGCGCACGCGACGCATCCGTCCCGGTCCCGCACGCGGACATCGCGCCTGACCACCCCGCGCGCCGGTGCGCCGTCCATCCCGTCGGAGTACGGCGTCCACACGCTGGCCCAGGCGCTGGCGGCCAGCTACGCGACCGATCCGCAGCTTCTGGCGGAACGGGCGAAGGTGCGGGCGACCGACGAAAACGTGCCGCAGGCGCTGGCCGGGTGGCGACCGACGGTGATCGCGTCCGGCAGCGCCGGCTACACGGGTGGCCTGCTCCGCGAAAACCTCGGCAGCCTGACGGGGGGATTCATCAAGTTCCCTTTGGGCGCTGATGCCGCGGCGGGCACGCTGACGATCACGCAGCCGCTCTACACCGGCGGCCGCACCCGCGCCTCCACCGACCGCGCCGAGAATCAGGTGATGGCGGAGCGGGCGCGGCTGATCACGCAGGAACAGACGTCGTTCACCAACGTGGTGAATGCGTATGTCGGCGTCATTCAGGCGCAGCAGATCCTGCAGCTCGACATCAGCAACGAACAGGTGCTGACCAAGCAGCTGCAGGCGACGAACGACCGTTTCCGCGTGGGCGAGATCACCCGCACCGACGTGGCGCAGGCGGAGGCGGCGCTCGCCGGCGCCACCGCGACGCGCGAGACGGCCGAGGGGCAGCTTGCCTCGTCGCGGGCGACGTTCCAGCGCGCGGTCGGCTATCTGCCGCCGGGCGATCTCGTCCCGCCGCAGCCACTCACCCTGCCGGTCCGGACGGAGGAACAGGCCGTCACCCTGTCGGCCAGCAACAATCCGCAGGTGGTCGCGGCTCTGTTCGACGACGCCTCGGCCAAGGACGCGGTGGAGGTGGCCTACAGCGCGCTGATGCCGACCGTGAACCTGCAGGGACAGGGCCAGCTTTCGGTCAACGCCGGCGGCCAGCAGATCGATCAGAACATCTATTCCGTCACCGCGAACCTGAACGTGCCGCTGTATCAGGGCGGCAGCGAGTATTCGGCCGTGCGTCAGGCGCGCCAGACGCAGCAGCAGACGCGCAAACTGGTGGACGACGCCCGCCGGGCCGCGCGCCAGCAGGCGATCCAGGCCTGGGAGACGCTGATCGCCGCGCGCGCGACCGTGGACAGCACGCGCAGCCAGATCACCGCCAACCGCATCGCCCTCGAAGGCGTGGAGCGCGAGGCGATCGTCGGCAGCCGCACCACGCTCGACGTGCTGAACGCCCAGCAGGCGCTGCTGCAGTCCGAGGTGACGCTGGTGCAGAACCTCGCCAGCCTCGTCACCGCCTCCTATCAGGTGGCGGCGGCGGTCGGGCGGCTGACCGCGCGCGACCTGAACCTGCCGGTCCCGCTGTATGACGATACCGCCTACTACAACGCGGTGCGCGACCGCTGGGTCGGCACCGGCGACTATGCGACCGATCAACCCGCGCGCTAGCGCCATGGCGAAGGCGCCGATGACGGCCTGGACATGAGCCACGCACAGGGCGGACCGGCGGGCGAGCCGGACCCGTCGATGGAGGAAATCCTCGCGTCCATCCGCCGCATCCTGGCGGAGGACGCGCCGTCGCCGGCCGATCCAGCGCATCCGACGACCGAGGCCGGTCCCGCGCCCGCGCCGCGCGGCGCCGCCGAGCCGCAGGAAACGGGGGACGAGGTC
>NZ_BANB01001183.1 GCF_000964365.1 Acidisphaera rubrifaciens HS-AP3
CGAGCGTCATCGAGTCCGCCGAACCGCCGGACGGATCAACGAAGGCCACGTAACCCAAACCGCCGCCGGGCGGCAGCTCGCGCGCACCCGACGCGGTGACGGCTTCGACCGCATCGCGCGATATGAACGCCGCTATATCAGAACGGAACTCGGCCCCGAACTCGGCTGCCGCACTGTCCGGGTCGGCGGCATACGCTGCCTCGATCAGCGCCGGGTCTATGGTGGCGTTCATGTCCGCCGTCGAGCCGCGCCACACCAGCACGGGCGCGTCGTCTCGGCCATAGTAGCGTGCGAAGGTGTCGAAGAGCACGCCGCGCCGGGCGT
>NZ_BANB01001182.1 GCF_000964365.1 Acidisphaera rubrifaciens HS-AP3
GCATCTGTTCGCGGACGGCGCCTATGACCGCACCCGACTGCTCGACAAGGCCGCGTTCCGGGATTCCATCCTCGAAATCGTCCGCCGTACCGACACCGAGCCCGGCTTCAAGGTTTTGCCTCGACGCTGGGTCGTCGAGCGGACCTTCGGGTGGATGACGCGCTGGCGTAGGCCCGTGCGTGCTTACGAAGCACGCCTCGACGTCTCTCATGCCATGATCCACGTCGCCATGGGCAGCCTCCGCCTACGAAGGCTCGCCCATCATTGAGCCTTTCTCAAACGGACTCT
>NZ_BANB01001181.1 GCF_000964365.1 Acidisphaera rubrifaciens HS-AP3
GGACGATCGTGTCCGACCTCACGCCCGACAAGCCCGTCACCGATGCCGAAATCCGTCTCCTGCTCGCCGTCCTGGGCGATACGCTAAGCCAGATCCTCGCGCCCCCCGGTCCCGCAT
>NZ_BANB01001180.1 GCF_000964365.1 Acidisphaera rubrifaciens HS-AP3
GGCACGATCCTCTTTGCGGTGAGCGATAGCGGCAGCCTTGTGGGCTACAACGCGACCTTCGGCGTGAGCTGCCCGGCCGGGACGGTGAGCCTGACGACACTGACCGTAACCAATGGGCTGGTAACGCATTGCTGATGCATGACAAGTTGACCGTCGTCCACCTGTGCGGCGGCGCGGGCCTCACGGCTGACGCTGCGGGGCACGCCACGCGCGCCGA
>NZ_BANB01001179.1 GCF_000964365.1 Acidisphaera rubrifaciens HS-AP3
CGGCCAACGCGTCGTTGGTGCGCAGCATGATGTTGACGAACTCGTTGCGCGGCACCGGGAAGTCCAGCATCGCGAACGGCAGGAAGTGATGCACCGGCCACGGTGCCCACAGCCCGATTGCCGCCAGCGCGTTATGCGCGAGATGGATGCAGTTGTCGCGGAACAGATCCCAGGTGAAGACGGCGCCCGCCCGATACGGTGCATTCTGCGCGTTCAGGTCCGCGACGATGCGCGCCATCTGCGCCCGGCTGACGGGCACCAGCGCGCAATAGCGGCCGCGCGCCACGCTGGTGGCATAGTCGGTGCCGATCGACACCTCGTATTTCCACGCCTCGCGCGTCCAGCCCGGCGGCATGTCGTCGAACACGTCCTCGTGGAAGGTCACGCCGTCATAGATGCCGAGCCGCCTGGCCTCCGTCTGGATGCGCGCATAGTCGGCGCGCGTGACCCCCTGCGGCGCGAGCGTGCCGCCGTCGAAGAAGAAGTCGTGGCCCGGCACCGCGACCCATTTCGCGTTGCGGAAGTGCTCGTTCATGGTGATGCCGACGCCGTCGCGCTCGTCCGGAAGGCAGAGCGCGAGCACCGGATACGCAACGCCCGCGACGCGGCACGCGCCGTTGAGGTAGAACACGGCGTGGCCGCCGATCTGGCCGCGTATGTCGGCGCCGAAGCCTGGCTTTTTCAGGATCTGCGACAGGGCGCAGTATTCGAAGAAATACGGGTGTGCCGCGGCATAGGACGGCCCGTCCCCCGAGGCGCCGGGCAGGTTGAAGTCGGCGGCGGCGCACGCGCCGAGACACAGCGCGACGGCAAGGCTTGCGAGGCGGCGCAGGCGGCGGCGCAGGCACAAGGTCCGGCACTCCCGGAACGTGGCCGTGCTGGTAGCGGCGGGGCGACGCCGCTGTCCAGCAGGGCGGCAGCCCAGGGTGCCGCGATATCGCCGGGTATGCCGCTTGCATGGGCCGATGGCCGCCGCGTTGGCGCAACGAAGGGGAGAGATCCGATGGCCGATGCCCATGTCCGCCTGGACGCCGACGCGCCGCTGGCCCGCCAGCCGGCCCGGCATGGCCACAACCGCTGGCATCCGGACATTCCGGCGGCGATCCGGGTGTCGCCGGGGACCACGGTCGCGATGGAGACGATCGACGGGCTCGACCGGCAGATCACGCCCGGCATGAGCGCCGAGGCGCTGCTCGGCATCGACATGGGGCGTATCCACCCCCTGACGGGACCGGTGCATGTGGAGGGGGCGGAGCCGGGCGACCTGCTGGCCGTGACGATCGAGGCGGTGGAGACGGCGCCGCGGGGCTTCACCATGATCATGCCGGGCTTCGGCTTCCTGCGGGAGCACTTCCCGACGCCGCATCTGATCCACTGGGAGATGGCGGGCGGCTATGCGCGCTCGGACGGGCTGCCGGGGGTGCGCATCCCGGGCGCGCCGTTCATGGGCGTGATGGGTGTGGCGCCGTCGCACGCGCTGCTCGCGCGCATCAACGACCGCGAGGCCGACCTGCTGGCGCGCGGCGGCGCGGTGCTGCCGCCCGATGCGGCGGC
>NZ_BANB01001178.1 GCF_000964365.1 Acidisphaera rubrifaciens HS-AP3
CCTGCTATCCTGTCCAGCGCGGGGCCGAGGCCGAAGACCAGCGGGACGATGACCGCCGCCGTGGCCGCCGCGGCGATCATGCCGACGGTGCGGCCGGAGTGGTCGGCGAGCAGGCCATAGGCGATCGGCGCGAAGCCGCCGGCGCCGATCACGCCCGTGTAGAACAGCGCGAAGGCGCGGCCGGTATCGCCCTTCGGCGCGAGGTCGGGGACCG
>NZ_BANB01001177.1 GCF_000964365.1 Acidisphaera rubrifaciens HS-AP3
AAAGCAGCGTCAGCGGCCGTCCCGGCGCCAGCGCCCGCACCGCGTCCGCCAGGCCGTGCACGATCACCGCCGGCGCCCGTGGGGCGTCGGGCGGCGGCAGGGCGCCGGTCCTGTCATGCTGGTCCGAAGCGGCGGCCGGGGGCAGATTTCGCATCGCTAAAGCTTCAAGTCCCGCGGCGGATCGTGTTCAAGTCAGCTTCGGTCCGGTTTTCGAGGGGAGTCGCGTGTCGCAGTCCGGTTATCCGCCCGACGAGGAGATGGCGTCGCCGCATCCGGCCGAACGGCTGGAGGCGGCGCTCGAACGCATCGCGCGGGTGGCGACGGCGGAGATCATACGCGCCGGACGCACCCATGCTCCCCAGGTCGATGCCCACGGCGATGCCCCCGGCGACGAGGCGGGCATGGCCGCGACGCCGGCGGCGGAGATCGCCGCGCGGCTGGACGAACTGATCCTGCGCCTGCGTGCCGTCCTGGCCGAGACGGTATGAGGGCGGCCGCGTGACGGGACGGATAGGAGCGCCGCGATGGCCCTTGTAACGGTCAAGATCAACGGATTTCCCCACACCGTGGGCTGCCAGGACGGGCAGGAGGCGCATCTGCAGGCGATGGCCGCGGAGGTCGAGCGGCGGGTCCAGGGGCTGCTCGGCAGCGGCGTCGGCCGCGATCCCGCCGGCGGCGGCGAGACGCGGCTGCTGGCCCTCGCCGCCCTGATGCTGGCGGACGAGCTGCACGACATGCGCGTCGAGCTGGATCAC
>NZ_BANB01001176.1 GCF_000964365.1 Acidisphaera rubrifaciens HS-AP3
CGTTGATGTAGGCGACGGTCCCGGTCGATGCGTTGTGCGAGATGGCGAGATAGTCGTCGAAGGCGTTGACGTTGCCGAAGTTCTCCATGCTCGCCTCGTAACCCTCGGCCTGCGTCGCGTTGGCGCCCGTTTCGAC
>NZ_BANB01001175.1 GCF_000964365.1 Acidisphaera rubrifaciens HS-AP3
GCCGATCCCGCCGCGTGGCAGGACGGGCTGCGCGACCGCGCCGACTGGGAGACATGGTTCGCCGCGCTCGACGGCGACCGCCGCGCCGGTGCCCTCTACTGGGCGACCCAGCGCAGCAAGACGCCGCCCGGCACCTGCGAACAGGGCAGCCCCGACTTCATCGCCGGGTGCGTGGAGGCACGGCGCCGCCTCGCCCTGGCCGACCTGCGCCGCCGTGCCGAGGCCGATTACTGGCGCGGCTGGAACAGTTACGGCCTCGCCCCGACCCAA
>NZ_BANB01001174.1 GCF_000964365.1 Acidisphaera rubrifaciens HS-AP3
GCGCGCCCCCGCCGCGTCGCCGTCGAAGCACAGCACCGGCACCGGGGCGACCTGCCACAGCGCGGTCAGCTGCTCCTCGCCCAGCGCGGTGCCGAGCGGGGCGACCGCGCCGCCCAGCCCCGCCTGATGCAGGGCGATCACGTCCATGTAGCCCTCGACCGCCAGCAGCGCCGCCCCCTCGCGCACCGCCGCACGGGCGAAGTCGAGGGCATAGAGCGTGCGCCGCTTGGAAAAGACCGGCGTCTCCGGCCCGTTGACGTATTTCGGCTGCCCGTCGCCGAGGGTGCGGCCGCCGAAGCTGATGGTCCGCCCGCGCCGG
>NZ_BANB01001173.1 GCF_000964365.1 Acidisphaera rubrifaciens HS-AP3
CGCCCTCGAGGTGGTAATTGATGTTCTCGATCGTGACGGTCGCGTCGTCGACCAGGATGCCGACGGCGAGCGCGAGGCCGC
>NZ_BANB01001172.1 GCF_000964365.1 Acidisphaera rubrifaciens HS-AP3
GCGGTATGGATGGTGCTGGAGCACGAAGGGGAGCGTTCGTCGCGCTGGGCGGCGGTGTCATCGATTGCGGGGAAG
>NZ_BANB01001171.1 GCF_000964365.1 Acidisphaera rubrifaciens HS-AP3
CCCCGCATCGCGGCGCGCGGCGATGAGGCCCGTGGGCAGCCTGATCGGGCTGGTCGTCCTCGGCCTTGTCGCCGCGACGGCCGGCGCGCGGGCGCAGCCGATCGACATGTCGCATGGCGGCCCGATCACCGTGACGGCCGAGAACGGGCTCGAGTGGCATCAGAACGACCAGACCGTCATCGCCACCGGCAACGCCCACGCGACGCGCGGCGACGTGACGGTGACGGCCGACCGGCTGATCGCCCATTACCGCCGCAAGGCCGACGCCGCAGGCGGCGCCAAGGCCGACGCCAAGCCGGACGCGAAACCGGCCGCGTCCGGCAAGCCGGATGCGACATCGGGCGCCATCCCCGGCGGCCCCGGCGATACCGGCAGCAGCGAGATCTATCGCGTCGAGGCGATCGGTGACGTGCATATCGACACGCCCACCGACCATGCGACGGCGCAGCGCGCGATCTATGACATCGATCAGGCCGTGCTGCTGATGACCGGGTCGAACCTGCGCGTGGTGACGCCGAACGACACGCTCACCGCCCGCGACAGCATGGAATACTGGTCGCAGAAACACATGGCGGTGGCGCGCGGCAACGCCGTCGTCGTGACGAATGACGGCCGCCGCATCTCCGCCGACGTGCTCGTGGCGTACACGGTCGATAACGCGCAAAAGACGCCGGCCGCGCCGCCGGCCGCGACCAAGGCCGCGGCGCATCCCGACCGGCCCGACGATCCGCTCGCCGCATCCGGCAAGCTGCAGAAGGTGGAGGCATTCGGCAACGTGGTCATCCGCACCCAGACCGATTACGTGACCGGCGACCGCGGCGTGTATGTGCCCGAAACGGGGATCGCCCGCGTCGTCGGCCATGTGCGGATCACGCGCGGCCAGAATCAGCTGAACGGCGAGGAAGCCGAGGTCAACCTCAAGACCAATATCTCGCGCCTGCTGTCCGCTCCGCACACCCGCGTGCAGGGCCTCGTCGTGCCGAACGATGCGACCGCGCAGGCCGGCGGCACGCAGGCGGCGGGCAAGAAAGGGGCGGACAAGAAGGACGGCAAGACCGCCGCCGCGCCAGCCGATGCGGCGGCGCCGGGCCCATCCGCGGGCAAGCAGGGAGCGCCGCCGTGAACGAGTCGGCCGTCTCCACATGCGCGCCCGCCTGTTCCA
>NZ_BANB01001170.1 GCF_000964365.1 Acidisphaera rubrifaciens HS-AP3
TGGCGCGGGTACTGCGGCGCGGCGGGCGGGCGGTGGTGATCGACACGGTGGCCCCGGACAGCCCCAAGGGCGACAGCTTCCTGCAGGCGGTCGAGATGCTGCGCGACCCGTCGCATGTCCGCAACTATCGGGCGGCGGAATGGCGCGCCGCCGCCGCCGCCGCGGGCCTGGCCGTCGCAC
>NZ_BANB01001169.1 GCF_000964365.1 Acidisphaera rubrifaciens HS-AP3
GGCACCAGGGCGGCGGAGGCATCGTCCATGAAATCGAGATTGCCCGACCAGCCGGTCGCGACCACGGGACGGCCCAGCAGCATCGCCTCGGCCGGGATCAGCCCGAAGCCCTCGGCGCGGTGCAGCGACAGGACGATGTCGGCCGCGCGCGTCATGGCATGCGCGTCCGCCGCCGGCAGGGTGCGCGTCTCCAGCACCACGTTGCCCGCCTCCGCCGCCGCCGCGCGCAGGGTCGCGAAATCGTCGGGGAAGTCGCCCGGATTGCCCACTTTCAGCACCAGCATCCGGTCGGGCCGGCCGGCGAAGGCGGCGCGGTGGGCGGCGATGGCGCCGAGCGGGTTCTTGCGCGCCAGGGACGAGGCGAGGCTGAAGGACACGCTTGACCGGCTCTTGCTGGAACGCCACGCGGGG
>NZ_BANB01001168.1 GCF_000964365.1 Acidisphaera rubrifaciens HS-AP3
GCGGGGCAGCGCGACCGCCGCGCCCGCCGCCGTGCCCGCGGCTCAACCCCCTGCCACCGCGGCATCCGCCGCGGCGCCGCCGCCCGAAGCGGGGCGCGCGACGCGGACGCCTTAGCAATTCCATGACACCCTCATCGTAACCAGGCGGCCATGACCCGACCGACCAGCTTCCTGCTGCGCATGGCCGTCTTCCTGGTGGCGGTCGCGGCCGTGGCGGTGCTGCTGCACGGTGCGCTCGAAATCGCCTTCGCCAGCAATCCGCTGCTCAACAGCCTGATCCTCGGCGTGCTCCTGCTCGGCATCTTCTGGAACCTGCGGCAGGTGGTTCTGCTGGGTCCGGAGGTGACGTGGCTCGAGACCTATCAGCAGGCGCGCGCGCGCACTGCGGCGCTGCCGACGCCGCGGCTGCTGGCGCCGATGGCGAGCATGCTGGCGGCGCGCGACGCG
>NZ_BANB01001167.1 GCF_000964365.1 Acidisphaera rubrifaciens HS-AP3
CGTTGATGTAGGCGACGGTCCCGGTCGATGCGTTATGCGAGATAGCGAGATAATCGTCGAAGGCGTTGACGGTGCCGAAGTTCTCCATGCTCGCCTCGTAATCCTCGGCCTGCGTCGCGTTGGCGCCCGTTTCGAC
>NZ_BANB01001166.1 GCF_000964365.1 Acidisphaera rubrifaciens HS-AP3
TCGGCTTCCGCCGGAGGGATGTCTCCAATGGGCTCGAGCAGGCGGCGGTGATTGAACCAGTCGACCCACTCGAGGGTGGCGAACTCGACGGCCTCGAAGGACTTCCAGGGGCCGCGGCGATGGATTACCTCGGCCTTGTAGAGGCCGTTG
>NZ_BANB01001165.1 GCF_000964365.1 Acidisphaera rubrifaciens HS-AP3
CCCGCACCGTCGCCGCCGTCGAGAAGCTCGCCCGCGCCGACCGCGCCCATGCCGCGACGGTGGACCAATGGGACGCCGACCTTTGGATGCTCAACACGCCCGGCGGCACCATCGACCTGCGCACGGGCCGGATGCACCGTCACGATCCTCTTGCCTACATGACCAAGACAACGGCCGTCGCGCCTGACACCGCCGCCGGCTGCCCGATCTGGCTGGACTTCCTCAACA
>NZ_BANB01001164.1 GCF_000964365.1 Acidisphaera rubrifaciens HS-AP3
GATGAAGCCGGGTCTGATCCTTGCGGCGCTGATGGTGACGATGACCGGCGTTGCGCACGCGCAGGTTTCGCCTGTTCCGCCGATTATTGCCAACGTGCTGCCGCTCAACGGCGTGACAGTGAATGTGGGCAACCTTGGGGCGACGCTGGGGCTGACGG
>NZ_BANB01001163.1 GCF_000964365.1 Acidisphaera rubrifaciens HS-AP3
CGCGGCGGTTGAAGTGCAGCGTGCCGGTGTAGGTGTCGGATGTCAGGATGCGGTGCACGCTCGATATGTGGAACGGCTTGCCACGGTTCAGCACGCCGCAGGCGTTGAGCACGTTGACGATCGCCTTGACGCCGAGGGGCAGTCC
>NZ_BANB01001162.1 GCF_000964365.1 Acidisphaera rubrifaciens HS-AP3
CCGGCCGGGTCGGGCGCGGCGAGGCCGTGCGGCTGTTCACCGGCAGCGTGGTGCCGGCCGGTCCCGACGGTGCGGCACTCGACGGCATCCTGCTGCAGGAGGACGCGGCCCGCGACGGCGACCGTCTTACCGTGGGCGAGACGGTGACGCCCGGCCGGCATATCCGCCGCGCGGGACAGGATTTCGCCGCGGGCGAGACCCTGATCGCGGCCGGACGGCGATTGACCGCGCGCGACATCGGGCTGG
>NZ_BANB01001161.1 GCF_000964365.1 Acidisphaera rubrifaciens HS-AP3
CTGTCCGGCGCCGGCGAGGCCGGGGCGCGGTCGCTCGCGGCGGCGGCGGACGGCGGGACGGACGGCGGACCGCTGGGGGCGATCGAGCCCTACAGCGATGCCCGCCTCGCGGCGCTGCGCGCCGAGGGGCGGCCGGTGTTCGTCAACATGACGGCGGCCTGGTGCGTCTCCTGTCTGGTCAACGAGCGCGTCGCGCTGGGAACGGCATCGGTGCGCGACGCGTTCGCCCGCCACGGCATCGCGTATCTCAAGGGCGACTGGACGCGGCAGGACCCGGCGGTGACGGCATTCCTGCGCGCACACGGGCGTGACGGCGTGCCGCTGTATGTCTTCTACCCGGCAGCCCACGCGCCGGCGGTCGTCCTGCCGCAGATACTGACGCCGGGTCTGGTACTCGCCGCGATCGGCGGCGCCGCCTGAACGGACCGAACGGAGACCGAGGCATGATCGAACGACGCCGCCTGCTGTCCGCCGCCGGCGCGGGAGGGGCCGTGCTCGCGCTGTCGCGCGTGCCCGCCCGCGCCGCCGCC
>NZ_BANB01001160.1 GCF_000964365.1 Acidisphaera rubrifaciens HS-AP3
CGATGTTGTCGACGATCGACGACAGCTGGGCCGGGGGGATCACCTTGCGGACGGTTGCCTCGACCTGGCCGACGAGGCGGGCGGTCTCCTCGATGCGGGTGCCGGTCTGGGCGCTGACATGCAGCTTGATCTGGCCGCCGTCGACGGTGGGGAAGAAGTTCTGGCCCAGGAACGGCGCCAGCACGAACGACGCCAGCACCAGCGTCATGAAGATGGCGATGAAGCGCCACGGCCGCACCAGTGCCCCGTGCAGCGCCTGCCGGTAGCGCCGGCGCAGACGCTCGAAGTTGCGCTCGAATCCGGCCTGGAACCGCGCGAAGATGTTGCGCTTCCGCGGCGCATCGTGGCCGCCGTGGTCGTGATGCTCGTGGCGCAGCAGGTAGTTGGCCATCGTCGGCACCAGGGTGCGCGACAGGAGGAAGGAGGCGATCATCGCGAAGATCACCGCCTCGGCCAGCGGCACGAACAGGTAGCCG
>NZ_BANB01001159.1 GCF_000964365.1 Acidisphaera rubrifaciens HS-AP3
CGGCGGGCTGCGCGTCGGATCGGTCGGCGGGCGGTGGGTTCATGGCGGTGTCTCCTCCACCCCGACGTGATGCTAGGCTCGCGTCCGGCAACGGGCGGGGGCTGGGCGATGGACGATGCCGTGGCGCTGCGGATCCTGCCGCGGGCGCACGATCTGGGCGGGTTCGAGGTGCGGCGCGCGCTGCCCTCGGCCGAACGGCAGATGGTCGGGCCGTTCATCTTCTTCGACCAGATGGGGCCGGGCGAGTTCCTGACCGGGCGCGGGCTCGACGTGCGGCCGCATCCGCATATCGGGCTGGCGACCGTCACGTATCTGTTCGAGGGTCAGATCCTGCATCGCGACAGTCTCGGCTCGGCCCAGCCGATCGAGCCGGGCGACGTGAACTGGATGACCGCCGGGCGCGGCATCACCCATTCCGAGCGCACCGATCCGGCGCTGCGCGGCCACGCCAACCGGCTGTTCGGCATCCAGTCCTGGGTCGCGCTGCCGGCGGCGGCGGAGGAATGCGCGCCCGGCTTCGCCCACCATGCGGCGGCGACGCTGCCGGTGCTGGAC
>NZ_BANB01001158.1 GCF_000964365.1 Acidisphaera rubrifaciens HS-AP3
TGCCGGCAACCTCGCGGTGCGCTACGGCGACAGCTTGGCGCTGTCGGGCAACTTGCTGAACAGCGGCAATTTCTACGCCGAGGATCAGGCCAACAACGCCGATCAGGGGGCGACCACCTCGATCGCCGGGACGCTGACCAATACCGGGC
>NZ_BANB01001157.1 GCF_000964365.1 Acidisphaera rubrifaciens HS-AP3
GGCGCGCATCCCTCGGCCTCCCACATGCGGCTCGCCCCGTCGGGATGGAGGGCGACCACGGGCGCGTTCGCCGCGAAATGGCTGTCGAACATCGCGCCGGTGGCAGGCAGATAGCTTTCCACCGCCAGCTCCTCCGCCAGCATCACGTCATGGGCGTCGAGCTGCACGTGCCAGTAG
>NZ_BANB01001156.1 GCF_000964365.1 Acidisphaera rubrifaciens HS-AP3
CACGCGCGCCCCACGGCCATGGAAGAAACGTTGCACTCGATCCGCAAGCACCTTGCGTCTGCGGCGCAGTGGGGTAACGGTCGGGTGCAGGTGAACGTGAGCAATCAGGCGGCAGCGCGCGTGGCCGTGATCGCGAACGGCGCGGCGGCGCAGTGAGGGGTAACGTGATGAAGCCGGGTCTGATCCTTGCGGCGCTGATG
>NZ_BANB01001155.1 GCF_000964365.1 Acidisphaera rubrifaciens HS-AP3
CTGCTTGCGGCGGCTTGCGACCGAGGCAGGTTTCAGCGGCCGGAACTCCAGTTCCGCCATCGGGTCCCGGCCGGCGAGCCGGTCGAGCCATGCGTCGACATCGGCCTTCAGGCTCGGTAAAAACGTGCTCCACGGCACGGAGTAACTGCCCCGGTTGTCGGGGATGGCGAGCCGGCGCTGCGGCCAATCCGGACAGGTGGCCGCGCAGCGGTTCCAGGCCACGGCGGTGTCGCGCCGGATCCGGTCGGGTTGCGCGACGAGGCTGCCGTTGCGCAGGTCTACAAAATATCGGTCCATCATCGCGTCATCGACGGCATCGGGCGCGATCCCGCCGGCGGTGCACCAGCTGGCGAGGCGGCTCAGCTTGTAGCGGTCGCCGTGAGTGGTGAGGCCGTCGACCAGCGCCGCCCACGCCGGGGAGGGCGGCCGGCTGCTGCGCCCTTCCACCCGGATGATGCCGACCTGCGCGAGGGCGGCCTGCAACAAGCTGCGGACGTTGCGCCACCGTCCGGCCGAGAGTCCGGCCATGGCCGGCGTCCACCCGTTCAGGCGGCGCCGCAGTTCGACAGGATCGGCGGGGATGGTGTCGAGCGGCTGGCGCAGCGCCTTGGCCAGCG
>NZ_BANB01001154.1 GCF_000964365.1 Acidisphaera rubrifaciens HS-AP3
TTGCAGCACGCGAAGGACATGGTCGGTGTCGATGACATCAACGGTCAGATCGGCCAGATGCGGGTAGGCATATGTGGTCAGCGTCGATGTCC
>NZ_BANB01001153.1 GCF_000964365.1 Acidisphaera rubrifaciens HS-AP3
CGCAGACCAACATCGTCAACGTCGACGGCAGCCGCGCCGTCCTGATGACCATCCAGAAGGCAGGATCGGCCTCCACCCTCGACATCATCGAGAATGTCCGCAGGCTTCTCCCCCGCATCAAGGAGTCGCTGCCGCCCGGCATCAAGCTCACCGC
>NZ_BANB01001152.1 GCF_000964365.1 Acidisphaera rubrifaciens HS-AP3
GAAGCTGGAGCGGTCGGGGCGGCAGTGGAAGGCGTGCTGCCCGTTCCACGGCGAGAAGACGCCGTCTTTCTACATCTATGAGGACGGCTACCACTGCTTCGGCTGCGGCGCGCACGGCGATGCCATCAGCTTCGTGATGCAGACGCAGGGGGCCACCTTCATCGAGGCGGTGGAGCAGCTGGCCGCCGAGGCGGGGATGGACGTGCCCAAGCCGTCGCCGGCGGCGGCGGAGGCCGAACGCACCCGCCACGCCCTGACCGACGTGCTGGAGGAAGCCGGGCGCGCCTACGTCCGCCGGCTGCGCCTGCCGGAGGGGCGGGCGGCGCTGGACTACCTGCGCGGGCGCGGGCTGTCGGATTCGACGATCGAGCGCTTCGGCCTCGGCTGGTCGGGCGAGGGGCGGGGCGCGCTCGCCGCCGATCTCGCGC
>NZ_BANB01001151.1 GCF_000964365.1 Acidisphaera rubrifaciens HS-AP3
CTGGAGTTCAGACGTGTGCTCTTCCGATCTCCCCCCGCGTCCCGAGCTGCCGCGCCCCGAGCGCATGACGCTGCGCCGGCGCGTCGGCACCAGCCAGCCGAGGGCGGAGCCGCGCAGGTCGATCACCCAGTCCCATCGCCGGAACGCGACCTGCGGCCAGAGGCCGAGCCAGTGGCGCTGTCCCGGGCGCTTTTCCAGCACGATCGTCGCCTCGCGCTGCGGCAGCCGCGCGAACACGCCCTCAGCCGCCGGGCCGCAGACCACGGTGATGCGCGCGTCCGGATGGCGACGCACCACGCTGTCCAGCAGCCCGGTGGACAGCACGGCGTCGCCCACGCGGTTGGAGGTGACGAACAGGACACGCATCGCGTCCCCGGCATAGCTGCCGCCCCGCCCGGCGCCAAGCGGCCCGCCCGGTTGCGTCCGTCGCCATTTCGCGTCATACGGCCGCCGCCGGGCCCGTGCCCGGTAATTCACACGCGGGGCGCCTTCCCCGGTCGCGGTTGCGGCCAGGGTCCGGTGCCGGCGACGGCCAGCCCCGCGGAGGCACAACCGGACTGACAGAAGGACAGGTCACGCCCATGGCGATGCCCGATTTCACGATGCGCCAGCTGCTGGAAGCCGGCGTCCATTTCGGCCACCACACCCGCCGCTGGAACCCGCGCATGGCGCCGTACCTGTTCGGCGTGCGCAACCAGGTCCACATCATCGACCTGCAGCAGACGGTGCCGATGCTCGACCGCTCGCTGCGCGCCGTGCGCGACACCACCGCCGCCGGTGGCCGCGTGCTGTTCGTGGGCACCAAGCGCGCCGCCGCCGAATACGTGGCCGACGCCGCCCGCCGCTGCGGCCAGTACTACGTCAACCACCGCTGGCTCGGCGGCATGCTGACGAACTGGAAGACGATCACCGGCAGCATCAAGCGGCTGCGCCAGATCGATGACATGCTGGGCGGCGACACCCAGGGCCTGACGAAGAAAGAGGTGCTGAACATCACCCGCGACCGCGACAAGCTGGAGCGCGCGCTGGGCGGCATCAAGGACATGGGCGGCCTGCCGGATATCCTGTTCATCATCGACACGAACAAGGAAAAGCTGGCGGTCGAGGAGGCCAACAAGCTCGGCATCCCGGTCGTTGCCGTGCTCGACAGCAACAGCGACCCGTCCGGCGTGACCTATCCGATCCCCGGCAACGACGACGCGATCCGCGCCATCACGCTGTACTGCGACCTCGTCGCGGGCGCCGTGCTGGACGGCATCAGCGCCGAGATGGCGGCGAGCGGCCAGGATATCGGCGCGGCGGAAAACCTGCCGCCCGAGGCGCTGCCGGAGACGGCCGAGCAGCCGACCGCCTGACGCAGCCGACACGCGCAAACGGACCGAACACCCGGAGGGCTGAGATGGCCGAGATTACCGCCGCGCTGGTCAAGGATCTGCGCGAGAAGACGGGCGCCGGCATGATGGACTGCAAGCGGGCGCTGACCGAATCGGGCGGCGACCTGGAGGCGGCGATCGACTGGCTGCGTAAGAAGGGCCTGTCCGCCGCCGCCAAGAAGTCGGGCCGCGTGGCGGCCGAGGGCCTGATCGGCGTCGCCTCGGCGCCGCAGCGGGCCGCCATGGTCGAGGTCAACGCCGAGACCGATTTCGTCGCCCGCAACGAGGCGTTCCAGGCCTATGTCTCCGCGGTCGCGCAGATCGCGCTCGGCGTGGGCGAGGACATCGATGCGATCGCCGCCGCGCCCTATCCGGGCACCGGCCGGACGGTCGCCGAGGAGCTGACGCACCTCATCGCGACGGTGGGCGAGAATATGTCGCTGCGCCGCGCCCGCGTCCTCAGCGTCGAGAAGGGCGTGGTCGCAACCTATGTCCACGCCGCGCAGAAGCCCGGCCTGGGCAAGATCGGCGTGCTAGTCGCGGTCGAGGCGGACGGCGAGCTCGCCGCGCTGGAGACGCTGGGCCGGCAGGTCGGCATGCACGTGGCGGCCACCCGCCCCGACGCGCTCGACGTGACCGGTGTCGCGCCCGAGGCACTGGAGCGCGAGCGCGCGGTGCTGACCGAACAGGCCCGCGCGTCCGGCAAGCCCGACGCGGTGATCGAGAAGATGATCGATGGCCGCATCCGCAAATACTACGAGGAAGTGGTGCTGCTGGAGCAGGTGTGGGTGCATGACGGCGAGAGCCGCGTGAAGGCGGTGGTGCAGAAGGCCGGTGCCCGCCTGACCGGCTTCGCCCGCTTCCAGCTCGGCGAAGGCATCGAGAAGCAGACCGGCGACTTCGCCGCCGAAGTGGCCGCCGCCGCCGGCACCGCGGCCTAGTCCGGAACCGCCGCCGGGCGCCCCC
>NZ_BANB01001150.1 GCF_000964365.1 Acidisphaera rubrifaciens HS-AP3
GAGATCGAGGCTGGCCGGCGCCAGGATCTCCGCCGGATCGAGCCGGGCGAGCAGCGCCGCCAGCCCGGCGCGCGGCAGCGCCGCCGTCTCGAACAGCCCGGTGGAGACATCGAGCCAGGCGGCGCCGAGCGCCTCGCCCGCCTCGGCCACCGCCAGCAGCAGGTTCGGCCGCCCCGGCTCCAGCAGCGCATCCTCGGTCAGCGTTCCGGGCGTGACGAGGCGGACCACCTGCCGGCGGATCGGTGCCTTCGCCGCCCGACCGCTGGCCCCGCGTCCCTTGGCCGCCGCCGGCTCCATCTGCTCGGCGACGGCGACGCGGAACCCGCGGCGGATCAGCCGCGTCAGGTAGGTCTCCGCGGCATGCACCGGCACCCCGCACATCGGGATCGGCGCGCCGTTATGGCTGCCGCGATGCGTCAGGGCGATATCGAGAGCGGCCGCCGCCGCCTCGGCGTCGGCGAAGAAAAGCTCGTAGAAGTCGCCCATGCGAAAGAACAGCAGCGCTTCCGGATACGCCTCCCGCGCCGCGAACCACTGTGCCATGGCCGGCGTCGCGCCCGTGGCGGCGGGGGTTTCGGGCGGGCGGGGCGCATCCATGCGACGATGGTGCCCCGCGCGGCGCGGGCCGACCAGACAGCACGGCCTGCCGGCCGGCGCGTGGGCGGGCGGCTGATGCGTCTGGGCGACATTTTCGGCAGCGGACCGGGCCTGCTGCCCACCCTCGGCGCCGGGCGCGGGCGCGAGACGCTGCGGGTCGCCGTCACCGGCCTCGCGCGGTCGGGCAAGACCGTGTTCCTGACCTCGCTGCTCGCCAACCTGCTCGCGCTCGGCCAGGGACGGGACACGCTGCCGGGGCTGACCCGCGCGCTC
>NZ_BANB01001149.1 GCF_000964365.1 Acidisphaera rubrifaciens HS-AP3
GCCGCCGCCGCGCGCGCGCCCGCCGCGATGAGGGCGCGCCGGTTCGCACCCCGATGAGGCTTCGTCCCTGGCCGCGCAGCCTGGCCGCGCGCACGGCGCTGGTGCTGCTGACCGGCCTAACGCTGGTGCAGGTGCTCGGCCTGACGATCCA
>NZ_BANB01001148.1 GCF_000964365.1 Acidisphaera rubrifaciens HS-AP3
CGCGGCGCGCCCTGTATCTCTCGCCCGATCACGCTGTCTACTGGGATGGAGCGCTGATCCCCGTCCGCTATTTGATCAACGGCCGCACAATCCGTCAGGCCGCCGCCTCGCCGCCGCTGATCTACTGGCACGTGCAGCTCGACGCCCATGACGTG
>NZ_BANB01001147.1 GCF_000964365.1 Acidisphaera rubrifaciens HS-AP3
CTTCCGCTTCTACGTCGGCATGGGCGTCTATGACACCGTCGCGACCTATTTGGGCGGGACTGGCGGGGGCACGCTCGATAACGGCATCGCGCCGCTGGTCTATCCGGCGGCCAATGCCGGCAACGGGTTCGTCGAAATCGTCGCCGTGCCGTGCTTCTGCGCGGGTACGCGGCTGGCTACCCCGGCGGGCGAGGCGGCGG
>NZ_BANB01001146.1 GCF_000964365.1 Acidisphaera rubrifaciens HS-AP3
GCGCGTCTGGGAGGATGCTCACTGGACAACCTCCGCCGCCGCCCGCGCCGGATGCACGCCGTCTCTCGGTACAATTACCAATGTCGGTTTCTGATAAAACCGCCCGACCCACTCACGGGCATGTACGGTATCCGTCTCGATCAGAACGCAACGGCCCAGAAACCGCGCGGCGTGGACAGCCTCTTGATAGGTCTCTGCTGTCGCGCCGGCCGCATGCACAACCGCAGCCTCGGCCCATGCGGCGACTACATCGGCGCACCGCCACCCCGCCGGGCCGCTGCTGCTGTAATCGTCATCGCCGATCAGCACGACCGCCGCGCCGGTTTTCGGGAGATCGCGGGCCGTTATTTCGGCGTCCCTATGCCCGACGCTTACGAGCTGCATCTCACCACGCCGCACGGCGCGCAGCAGTTCGGCGAGGCCCGGTTGTCCGGCCTGTTCGGCGGCGACGATCGCGC
>NZ_BANB01001145.1 GCF_000964365.1 Acidisphaera rubrifaciens HS-AP3
AGCGTCCGGGGTTCGTCCAGCGGCCGCAGCCGCTCGCGGTTACGCGCCGTCATGCCGCTCGCCTCCGGCCGGATACGGCGCGCGAGCAGGCGCAGGCGCTTGAGCTGTGACTCGTCCGCGCCGACCCAGTGGCGGGCGAGCGCGAGCAGCATGGTCGCCATGTGGCCGCCATGCACGGACGGGGCGCCCCCGGCGCGGTCCCAG
>NZ_BANB01001144.1 GCF_000964365.1 Acidisphaera rubrifaciens HS-AP3
TGGTTCGCGACCACCGCCTCGCTGCCCGCCATACGCGCGCACTACCCGCTGACGCCCTTCCACGCCGCGCTGCTGACCAGCAGCGTGCAGGCGGGGTTCGTCGCCGGCACGCTGGTCTCGGCGCTGCTCAGCCTCGCGGACCGGTTCGACCTGCGCCGGCTTTTCGCGGCCGGGGCGGCGGTCGCGGGGATCGCCAACGTCGCGATCCTGTTCCTCGCGCCCACGTCGGCGGTCGTGCCGGTGCTGCGCTTCCTCACCGGCGCCTGCATGGCGGCGGTCTATCCGGTCGGCATGAAACTCGCGGCCACGTGGGCGGCG
>NZ_BANB01001143.1 GCF_000964365.1 Acidisphaera rubrifaciens HS-AP3
GCGCATCACCGGACGCTGCACTTCATCGGCCGCAACCCCGGCATCTCCGTCAGCGAACTGCTCGGCATCCTGCGCATCACCAAGCAGAGCCTCGCCCGCGTGCTGACCGCGCTGGTCGAGCAGGGCTATGTCGTCCAGACCCCGGGCCGCAGCGACCGCCGCCAGCGCCTGCTCAGCCTGACGCCTTCGGGCGAGGCGCTGGAGCGGCGGCTGTTCGAGCGCCAGCGCGAAAGCCTGGTCGCGGCCTATCGCGAGGCGGGGGCCGGCTCGGTCGAGGGCTTCCGGCGGGTGATGCGCGGGATCATGGGCGCCGAGGCGCGCCGCTATATCGACGGCGCCGGCAGGCCCGGCCCGCGCGCCGCCGCCC
>NZ_BANB01001142.1 GCF_000964365.1 Acidisphaera rubrifaciens HS-AP3
GGGGCTGCGCGGCCGGGCGTGAGTGGCAGGCCCGATCCGCCGGTCATGTCTGATTTCACCGCCGTGTGACGGAACCGGATACCGGGCAGGGCCGTTTCGCCGCCATGGAACAGATCGACCACATCGCCGGCATCATCCTCGACCTGATCCGCACCATCGTCCACGTGGTGATGGAGGGTCTGGCCGCGGGCGAGGCGTGGCTGCGTCACCTGATGGCGCCCCTGCACCTGACGCCGCAGGTCGAGACGCTGGTGCTGATGGTGATCGCGCTGCTGATCCTGCTGCTGATCCTGCGGCTCTTCGGCGGTATCCTGCGCGTGCTGCTGGTGCTGGTGCTGATCCTCGTCGTGGC
>NZ_BANB01001141.1 GCF_000964365.1 Acidisphaera rubrifaciens HS-AP3
CGGCGCGATCGGGCCGGAGCTGGTCCACGAATGGGGCGGCCGCGTCGTGCTCGCCGACCTGCTGCCGGGTCATCCCGCGAACGCGACGGTCACCCGCCTGCGCGGCTGACCGCCCGCGCGCTTTACAGGCCCCGGACGGGCCGACATCGACGATCGAGACGGGCGGCAGCTACATGGACGCCGACCTCGTCGTCGACGGCAACACGACCTCGCACGCGCGTCTGCTCGCCCTCGGCAGCAACGGCGACTTCACGCTCACCGTCGAGGGCTGCGCCCCGCTCGTCGTCACCGGGCCGGTGC
>NZ_BANB01001140.1 GCF_000964365.1 Acidisphaera rubrifaciens HS-AP3
GCGTGGTGGTCCGTCGCGTGACGGTGCTCGTCGCGGCTGGTCTTGTCCGCGGCGTGATGATGGGTGTGGTGGTGGCTGTGGTGGGTGCTGCCGAGTTCTGAGGTGGTGTGTCCGGGCGTGTCGGGCGCCGGCTGGTCGGTCCCGGCGGCGCGCGCGCCCGGGGCGGCAAGAAGCAGGGCGGCGATCAGCAGCGAGGCGCGTCTCATGCCGGTCTGCCTGCCCCGTCGCGCCGCATCGGGTCAAGCCCGTCGATGCCCGCGCCTCACAGTGTGATCACCTGCCCGGTGCCGATCGCGGCGAGGAAGGCGGTCACGCCGCTGACCTCCACGTCGGGCAGCAAGGCATCCTCGGCCAGGCCGGCCATGCGCAGGCCGGCGGCGCAGACGGTCAGCCGGACGCCCAGCGCCTGCGCCGCTTCCCGCAGTTCCGCGATGCCGGCGACGCCGGTCGCGCGCACCGCCGCGTCG
>NZ_BANB01001139.1 GCF_000964365.1 Acidisphaera rubrifaciens HS-AP3
TCGTGGGCGGCGGGCAGATCACCGCGGTCGCCACCGCCTCGTCGCTGGAGCTGCGGGCGGGCGGGCAGATCGACGACGCGGGCGTGGCCGGGGCGAACA
>NZ_BANB01001138.1 GCF_000964365.1 Acidisphaera rubrifaciens HS-AP3
AGCGCGCCGCGTAGTGGCCGGCGCCGGCGTCGTTCAGCACGAGGCGGCCGCCGTTGCTGGCGAGCTGGCCGAGCGGCACGGTCTCCAGATGGTTGCCCGGGGTGTTGAAGAAGCCGTACCACACGACCGCCTGGTTGCCCTCGATCGCCTTCAGGCTGCCGATGACGGTGCCGTTCGCGTCGCGGACGAAGTGGCCGACATCGGCCTG
>NZ_BANB01001137.1 GCF_000964365.1 Acidisphaera rubrifaciens HS-AP3
CCGTCCGTCATTCAAGGGAGCCGCATGTCCGACCGACCGCTGTCGCTGCTGCTGGGGGCTGAAAGCCTCAGGGGGCGCCGATCCGGCATCGGCCGCATGACGGCGCAGATCGCGCAGGCGGTCAGCGGGGACCCGCGCCTGATCGACATGCACCTGCTGTTCGGCAGCCGGCTGGTGACCCCGACGCACGCGATCCTGAACCCGCCCGAGGAGGACGGCGCGGACGCGGCCCCGCCCGCCGCCGGGCTGGCGCGGCGCGTCGTGCGCGCGATCCCGGGC
>NZ_BANB01001136.1 GCF_000964365.1 Acidisphaera rubrifaciens HS-AP3
GCGGCCACGACCGTCGTGGACGCGACGGCCGAGGTGCTGGCGCAGCTCGTCTTCGCCGTCATCGGCCTGTGCATCCTGATCGCCCGCCAGCCGGACAGCGGCTATGCCATTCCGTTCGCGATCGGCGTGTTCGCGACCCTGGTCGGTCTCGGCGGCTTCCTATGGGCGCAGCTCGGCGCCGCCGGGCTGTTCGCCCGCCTCGGCC
>NZ_BANB01001135.1 GCF_000964365.1 Acidisphaera rubrifaciens HS-AP3
TCCGCGCGCGCCGCCGCGTCCGGACCCGAATGCCGCGACAGGGCATCGGCGCTGCCGAGAATCGCGGTCAGAAGGTTGGAGAGATCATGCGCGACCGCGGCAGCCGGCCATTCGGCCGTTGCCTCAGGTGGGGACAGCTGCGCCGCTGCCGCAGTGTCCGCGCGTTCGGCCGCCGCCGGGCCGGGAGGCACGCGGTCCGCCCCACCGGTCACAGAAGCGGCGTCCGCCGATCGAGCCGCCAGATATAGGCGATGATCTGCGCCACGGCCTGGAAGTGCTCGGCCGGGATTTCCGCGTCGATGTCGACGGTATGCAGCGCGCGGGCGAGCGGCGGGTTGGCGACCATCGGCACACGGTGCTCCTCGGCGACCGCACGTATCCGCGCGGCCATGTGGTCGATGCCTTTCGCCACGACCCGCGGGGCCGCTCCTTGCGCGTTCTGGTAGAAGAGCGCAACCGCGTAATGCGTCGGATTGGTGATGACGACCGTGGCCTTCGGCACCGCCGCGAGCATGCGCCGGCGCGCCCGCGCCAGCCGCAGGCGCCGGATGCGGCCCTTCACCGCCGGATCGCCTTCGCTTTC
>NZ_BANB01001134.1 GCF_000964365.1 Acidisphaera rubrifaciens HS-AP3
AGGTGCGTCCGCGCGGTGCGCCGATGCTGCCGGTGTGGACCTCGATCGTCACGCCATTTGTCAAGCGGATCGACTCGGCGAGCGTGTCCTCGATCATCGCGGCGAGGGCGGGCACGGCGCGCAGCAAGCCCGCGACGTAGCCGAGGATCACGCGCGCCTGCCGGCGATCGGCGGCGATAATGGCGCAGACTAGAGTCTCGCCCGGCGCGGTGTGCGCAGAGTAATCCGGGACCGTGGCCAGGAAGGCGGCGATCAGGGCGAGCACGCGCGACTTGCCACCTCGCCGGCCGCATATCAACG
>NZ_BANB01001133.1 GCF_000964365.1 Acidisphaera rubrifaciens HS-AP3
ATCAGGACAGTCCGGGCTTCGCCAACAGTCCGTTTATGCACCTGCTGCATGGTCTGTTCGGCATCGGAACGGCGCACGCCAGCGAACTTCCCCAAATTGACGACGACCGCATCGCCGCGATCCGCGATCAGCTCGCGCACGACCTTGGTCTCACGGCGGCGCAGGCCGGCGGCTTCCTGGCGGCACCCTACGCGGAATCCGGGCTGCACGGGATTGAGCAACGGTATGGCCTCAAGCCCGGCGAGGCGCCCGATC
>NZ_BANB01001132.1 GCF_000964365.1 Acidisphaera rubrifaciens HS-AP3
CCCTCGCGGATGACGGCGAAGACGGCGTCCTTGACGTAGACGGACTGGTCGCCGACGGCGGTGAGCTTGATGCCGGGCGGCAGCGACTCCT
>NZ_BANB01001131.1 GCF_000964365.1 Acidisphaera rubrifaciens HS-AP3
GCGAAGCCCGGACTGTCCTGATCGGTCTTCCCCAAATCCGGCGCGAGCGGAATCTTCATGCCGAATATATCAAGCTCCTTCGGCAGCGGCTGCGCCAGGAAGTGAATGACGGTGCGTAAGTTCTTCATCGCCGCCTCAACGTCCGGCAGCAGCCCGGAGAACGCTTGCTCAAAGTCGGACATGAACGCCTTCATGTCGTGTGTGAAGTCCTTCGAGCCTAAGTAACCTTTGAACGCATCAATGTCGCGTTTCATCTCCGGGCTGGACAGCCAACCGGCGAAGTCGTCAACAGCCTGCTTGACGACAGGCCCGCTCAAAAAGTCGTCAATGAGATTGACAACCGAATGAGACAAATGATCGAACGCGGGGGCCAGCGGCGCCA
>NZ_BANB01001130.1 GCF_000964365.1 Acidisphaera rubrifaciens HS-AP3
TCGGCCTGCCGATCAGCGGCATCAACATGGCCTATAGCAATTCCGGCACCATCGGGCCGGAGGACGCGGACATCCTCATCAGCCTGAACGAAAACCACGATCCGACTGCAGGGTATGTCCGCACCCTGCGGACCGAGCTGCCAAAGCTGTTTCCCGGCACGACGTTCTCGTTCCTGCCCGCCGACATCACCACGCAGATCCTGAACTTCGGGGCGCCTGCGCCGATCGACGTGCAGGTCGCGGGCAACAACGGCGCGGCGAACCGCAAATACGCCGAGCTGCTGCTGCAGCGCATCCGGCTGATCACGGGAATCGCCGATGCCCGCATCCAGCAGGCGAACGACAATCCGACCCTGCGGGTCGACGTGGACCGCACTCTGGCCAATCTCACGGGGCTGACCGAGCAGAACGTGACCGACACGCTGCAGACGACGCTGGCCGGCAGCATCCAGACCGCGCCGATGTTCTGGC
>NZ_BANB01001129.1 GCF_000964365.1 Acidisphaera rubrifaciens HS-AP3
CCATCAGCCGCGGCGTCTCCGCTTCATGTCCCGGTCCCTCGATCCCTGGTCCCTTGATCCCCGGTCCCTAGCGTGCCCTGGCTCCCGGCCCCGGCGATGCACGCGCGGCGACGCCCCGTCAGCGGCGGGGGCGGCC
>NZ_BANB01001128.1 GCF_000964365.1 Acidisphaera rubrifaciens HS-AP3
AGAACCTGATCGAATTGCGTCGTCAAACCCGTGGGCTCGCCCTCGTACGAGCCACCGGTCCGTTCCGAGCCTGGATTTCAGCGACCAAGCGGGAGGAACGGTCCACGGCGACTTCTAATTAAGAATATCCACGTCTATCCC
>NZ_BANB01001127.1 GCF_000964365.1 Acidisphaera rubrifaciens HS-AP3
TGATCCGCCAGATCCTCGGCTCGTTCGACGAATACCAGTCGCGCGAGAACGCCAAGCATACCCTGCGCGCCATGCAGGAGAACGCCCGTCAGGGCTTCTGGA
>NZ_BANB01001126.1 GCF_000964365.1 Acidisphaera rubrifaciens HS-AP3
GCGTGATCGGGCGAGAGATACAGGGCGCGCCGCGGCGCGCCCCGCGCGAAGGCGTGCGCGGCGATGCGCACCGGCAGCACGGCGTGCGGGCGGGGATGGCGGGCGGGATCGATCCGCCGATGGCCGATCCAGACGATCGGGCGCCCGCCGTTGGGCGTGAGCACGCGCTGGCCGGGCCGCAGCCGCTCAACCGCGATCGGACCGTCCTGTGCGGTGATCCGCGTGCCGGCGGCGAAACAGCCAAGCACCTCCACGACGACGCTCTCCACGTTCGAGACGTAGCGGCCGCCCTTCAGGTCGAACGGCGCGGTGCTCCGGAAATCGCCCGCGCCGGCGCCGATGGAGGGGAAACTGCCCGTCCCGTCGTCGTAGACGATCAGGGAGACTGGACCCTGGTGGCGGGCGAGCTCGCCCAGCGAATAGGTCACCGC
>NZ_BANB01001125.1 GCF_000964365.1 Acidisphaera rubrifaciens HS-AP3
GGGCCCATTGCAGGGCCCTGACGGTCGTCCCAAATCTGTGGTAGCATCGTGACAGTGCGTGCGTCGGTCCTGGGGACGCGTCGGCACTTTCAGGCTCGGGCCGGGCGCGTCCCGGACCACTTGCGTCCCCATTGCCCCGCCGCGCGCCATGACCCCGCGACAGATCGGCGCGGACGGCTCCGGCTGGTTGCCGCCGTTTCGCCATTCGGACGCCGCGCCCGGATCCGTGCGCACCTGAGGCAGAAGGATGAAGGCATCAGCGGCCAAGACAGCAGCACGGCGGCGCCCGGGCACCGGAACCGCCGTCGCGACGAAGACCGGGGTGACGAAGACCGGCGCGACGAGGACCGGCGCGACGAAGACGGGCGCGACGAAGACCGGCACGACCAAGGTCCCGGCCGGCAAGACATCCG
>NZ_BANB01001124.1 GCF_000964365.1 Acidisphaera rubrifaciens HS-AP3
TGGGCGGCGGCGGCGGCGTCGATCGCGCCGACGCTGCGGCGCTTCGGGATCGGGCGCGCCTGGGCGGCGACGCTGCCGGCGGTCGCGGCGTTCTACATGGCGGCGACGGTCGGCTCGGCCGTCGATCATTTACGCGGACGCGGCGTCGCGTGGCGCGGGCGCATCTATCGGGACGGCACGGCATGAGCGCGACGATGACAGCGGGGGACACGGCGGCGGACACGGCCTCGGTCGAGGAGTGGTCGGGAAAGGACCGCGGCGACGAGAACTTCCCCGTCGGCGTGCTGATCCGCCCGGCGCTGCGCCCGCATGTGCACGCCTTCTATGCCTTCGCCCGCAACGCCGACGACATCGCCGACAGCGCGGTGCTGTCGCCCGAGGACAAGATCGCACGGCTCGACGTAATGGAGGCGGTGCTGCTGGGCCGGCAGGCGGCGGGATCGCCGAGTGCGGCGGCGCTGCGCGCGAGCCTCGCGCAAACGGGCGTGACGAGCCGGCACGCGACGGATTTGCTGGTGGCGTTCCGGCTGGACGCGACCAAGCGGCGCTATGCCGACTGGGACGAGTTGCTGGACTACTGCCGCTATTCGGCGATGCCGGTCGGGCGGCACGTGCTCGACCTGCATGGCGAGGACGCGGCGGCGACGCATCCGCCGTCGGATGCGCTGTGCGCGGCGCTGCAGGTGCTGAACCATCTGCAGGACTGCGCCGCCGACCTCGCGTCCCTCGATCGCTGCTACCTGCCGCAGGACGCGCTGGCGGCGGCGGGCGGCGGGGTGGAGGCGCTGCGCGGGGCGGCGCAGACGCCGGCGCTGCGGCGGGTGTTCGACCTGCTGCTCGATCAGGTGGAGGCGCTGAACGTGACGGCGCGCGGGCTGCCGCG
>NZ_BANB01001123.1 GCF_000964365.1 Acidisphaera rubrifaciens HS-AP3
CCGAGACCAAGCCGGCGCCCGAGAATGCGGCGCTGGAGAAGATCGTTGCGATGATGCAGGACATGCACAAGGGCGTCGATGCCCTCGCGGCGCGGCTTGACAAGCTGGAGACGGCGCGCAAGGACGGCATCGAAGACGTTGACG
>NZ_BANB01001122.1 GCF_000964365.1 Acidisphaera rubrifaciens HS-AP3
TGTGAAACGGATCATAGGGTGCCGGCCCGGGGGCGGGCGAGGGTGGGCCCGCCGGCGCGATCGTCCCACCGCCTCTCCGAGCCTGCGCCGGCCTCTGCAACCACCGTTCGGAAGGACCCAGGATGACCCAGGTTTTGACCCGCCCGCCGAGCTTCGCGTTCGACGAGGACCGGCTGCGGCGCGCGACGCCCTTCGCCCTTCGCCCGACCGCGCTGCACGGCGTCTTCACCGGCCCGGCGCTCGCGCGCGACTTCAACCCCGACACCGCGAGCCCGGCCGACCTCGTGCGCGCCGGGCTGCTGTGGCGCCGCCCGGACGCCGGCGCCAGCCCCGGCCAGCAGGCCGCCTGGAAGCAGGTGACGTCGCGTCAGTGGCGGCCCGAGGACCGCATCGTGCCGGAATTCGCGGTGCAGGAAGGCCGCACCCACATCCTCCGCCAGCCGCCGCGGCGTCAGGCGGATGCCTCCTACCTGACCAATGCCTGGGCCGGGGCGGGTATCAAGACGGGCAAATGGACCGGGGTGATCGGGTTCTGGCACATCCCGACCGTCAGCCGTCCGCCCGAGCCCCAGGGCAACGAGGGCGGCTGGAACTCGTCGAGCTGGATCGGGCTCGACGGCTTCTTCGTGTCGAACGACGTGCTCCAGGCCGGCGTGCAGCAGCACGTCAACGCGCAGGGGCAGGCAAGCTATGTCGCCTGGTACGAATGGTTTGCGCCGCCGCAGTCGAATTCACCCGGCTATATCTGGCAGACCAACATCACCAATTTTCCCGTCAGCCCGGGCCAGCAGGTCTATTGCTCGGTCCAGTATACGGCCGGCAACACGGCGGGGTATCTCTACTTCGCCAACGAGACGACCGGGCAGCACTTCTCGATCACCCTGGCGCCGCCGCCGGGTGCCGGCTTCAACGGCAGCTCGGTTGAGTGGATCATGGAGGCGCCGGACGGCGGGGAGCCGACCTCCGCGCTGCCGCGCTTCACGCCGGTCACCTTCACCTCGGCCCTCGCCTGCGGCGCGGCCAACGCCTCGGGCAACCCGCAGACCGGCGACGTCATCAACATCGACACCGCCGCCGGCCGGGTGCTGACCAGCACCACGGTGGGACAGGACACCGCGACCGTCAGCTTCACTGGCTGACAGGCCGTAAGCGGCGGCAGATGCCGGGCCGGACCGAAGGAGCGGGCGCCGAGTGCCCGCTCCGACCGCCCGGCGGGCGGGTCAGCTCTTGATCTTCCAGCCGCTGTCCGTCCGGCACCAGTCCACCGTGTAGCGGCCGCTCCGCCGCGACTTGAGGTGCAGGTCATAGCGCAGCGTGTGACAGGCCATGCCGCCCGACCGGAAGATGCGCATGACCGTCACCGTGCCGCCGTCGCCGGTGGCCATGTTGCCCCATGTCTTCGTGTCGCCGACATGCAGCGGGTCCGTCGCGTTGAGCGCGTCGGCGGCGTCGAACAGCATCTTCGAGTCGTCCTGGCTCATTCCCTTGAACGAGCGGGAGAAGCCGAACGGGTTGACCTGCGCCCGCGCCGCCGGCGCGGCGGCCAGGGCGCCCGCGGCGGCCAGGGCGAGCATCGCGGCGCCCACGCGTCGGTGTCTGGCGAACATTCTGGGTGTCCCTCCTGTGTGTCGCCGCTGCTTAGCAGAACTTCGGCGCGGCAAAGACGGGCGGCGCATGCCTGCCTCGTCCCCCGTCCCGTTGCGCCGGCAGGCCAGGGCCGC
Source organism: Acidisphaera rubrifaciens HS-AP3 (assembly GCF_000964365.1). GTDB lineage: Bacteria > Pseudomonadota > Alphaproteobacteria > Acetobacterales > Acetobacteraceae > Acidisphaera > Acidisphaera rubrifaciens. Next base: position 1,722 of record NZ_BANB01001122.1, read on the forward strand.
ACTATGACCCATGTCAACGGACAGGATGAGCGCCATGGCCTCCGACGCGATCCGGACGCATGAGGGCCACGTGCAGGCGCAGTTCGGCGCCCGGGCGGGGGATTATGTCGAAAGCGCCGTCCACGCGCGCGGCCCCGACCTCGACGCGCTCGCGGGCGCGCTGGCGGGGCAGGCGGGGGCGCGGCTGCTCGAT
>NZ_BANB01001121.1 GCF_000964365.1 Acidisphaera rubrifaciens HS-AP3
GGCCGACGTGCGGGCGGCGGGGCACCCGGTGCTGATCAACTTCTTCGCGAGCTGGTGCGTCCCCTGCGCCGTCGAGGCGCCGCAGCTGGCGGCGCTGAGCAAGCAGGGCGTGGCGTTCTGGGGCATCGCCTACAAGGACCGGGCGGACGCGACGCGCGACTTCCTCGAACGCAACGGCAATCCCTACCGCCGCCTCGCCGCCGACGACAGCGGCCAGACGGCGATCAATTTCGGCCTGTTCGGGGTGCCGGAGACGTATTTCGTCGATCGCGCCGGCATCATCCGCTGGCGCTGGGCGGGGCCGATCACCGACGACACGATCGCGCACGAGCTTGCCCCGCTGCGCGCGACCTACGGCTGAGCCGCGATGCGTCCCGACCGTTCCCGCCGCGCCGCCGGCGCCGCCCTCGTTCTGATGCTCGTCCTGGCGTTCGCCGCCCTCGCCGCCGGACCCGCGCGCGCCGTCAGCAGCCCCGACGAGATGCTTCCCAACCGCGCGCAGGAATTGCGGGCCGAGGCGCTGGGCGGACAGTTGCGCTGCCTCGTCTGCCAGAACGAGAGCATCGAGGAGAGTGATGCCGACCTCGCCCGCGATCTCCGCCGCGACATCCGCCGCATGATCGTCGAGGGCAAGACCGATCCGCAGATCATCGCCTGGATGACCGCCCGCTACGGCGACTTCGTGCGGCTGCGCCCGCCGTGGAAGACGTCCACCATCCTGCTGTGGGGTTCGCCGCTGATCGCGCTCGGCGTCGGCGCCGGGGCGATCCTGCTGGCCCGCCGTCAGCGTCGCGCGGCCGCGCCGCCGCTGTCGCGTGACGAGGAGCGGCGTCTGGCGGAGCTGCTGCGCCGGCCATGATCTGGGTTGTCGTTCTGCTGCTGGCCGCCGCTGCGGTGGCGCCGCTGGCTCTCGCGCTGCGCCGCCGGGCGGAGCCGCGCGGCAGGCGGGAGGCCGC
>NZ_BANB01001120.1 GCF_000964365.1 Acidisphaera rubrifaciens HS-AP3
CTGCGCTGGTGGATCGACTGGCCGGAGGCGTGCCCCTGGGTGCTGGGCCGCACGATCCACGGCGTGCGCAACGGCGACAGCCCGGCCTGGCTGCGCGAGCGGCTGCTGGCGG
>NZ_BANB01001119.1 GCF_000964365.1 Acidisphaera rubrifaciens HS-AP3
GCGGTATGGATGGTGCTGGAGCACGAAGGGGAGCATTCGTCGCGCTGGGCGGTGGTGTCATCGATTGCGGGAAAGATCGGCTGCTCGGCCTACACCCTGTGCGAGTGGATGAAGAAGGCGGAGGTCGATCAGGGCAAGCGGGCAAGCGTGCCGACGGAGGTGGCCGAGCGGCTGAAGGCCCTGGAGCGGGAGAACCGCGAGCTGCGCCAGGCCAACGAGATCCTGCGCAAG
>NZ_BANB01001118.1 GCF_000964365.1 Acidisphaera rubrifaciens HS-AP3
TGATGGGCCTGGACGACGCCTATATCGGCACGGTGCGGCGGCCCGCCGGGCGGCTGGGCGCGATGTTCCAGGAGCCGCGCCTGCTGCCGTGGATGACGGTCGGCGACAATCTGCGGCTGGTGCGGCCGGAGGCGGATTACGACCCCGCGCCGGCGCTGGCGGCGGTGGGGCTGGCCGGCACGGCCGGGCTGCTGCCGGGGGCGCTGTCGCTCGGCATGGCGCGGCGGGCGGCGCTGGCGCGGGCGCTGGCGGTCGATCCGACCCTGCTGGTGCTGGACGAGCCGTTTGCCTCGCTCGATCCGCAGACCTCGCGCAGCCTGCGCGCGCTGATCGCCGACCGCGCCACGACGCACGGGACGACGGTGCTGTTCTCCACCCACGAGATCGACCACGCGGTCGCCTGCGCCGACCGGCTGCTGGTGCTCGACGGGGCGCCGGCGACGCTGGCCGCCGACATGACCCTGCCGCGCGACGACGCGGCGGCGCGCGAGGCGGCCCGCGCGCGACTTTGTGCGGCGTTTCCCTTCCTCGCCCCTCTGGCATCGGCCGACGCCTCGGCATAGGGTTGCGCCGGACGCGGGACTCGAGGAGATATCATGCAAAAACTGCGGGTTATGGCAGCACTTTTTGCAGCGGGTTTGGCAACGACCGCGGCGGCGCAGGCCGGCGACCGGTTCGCCGCGTTCAACTCCACGACCGGCACCACCCTCAGCGGCGTGTACCTGGCGCCGGCCGGCACCACGGCCTGGGGCCCGAACCAGACATTGAGCGAGCATGACCACACGCTGGAGCCGTCCGAGCGGCTGCGGCTGAAGGGCATCACGCACGGGGTCTATGACGTGCGGCTGGTGGACGCGGCGGGGCATAGCTGCGTCAAGCGCGGTGTCGATCTGACGCACGAGACGAGTTTCGAGATACGCGAGAGCGACCTCGCGGGCTGTCGCTGACGCGATGCTCAACGCGCGCATAGACCCGATGCTGATCGAGGCGCCGCCGGTCTCCCGCGCGGCGCCGCTGCCGCCGGCGCGGCCGATGCCGCCGCTGACCGGCGTGGCCGGGCTGCGCCCGGTGCTGTCGCCGCGCCCG
>NZ_BANB01001117.1 GCF_000964365.1 Acidisphaera rubrifaciens HS-AP3
CCGCCGCCAGCCCCAGCCGCGCCGGCAGCGCCCCCTCGCCGGTCGCCTGCGCGAACCAGCCGGCGATGGCGGCGTCATAGGCGGCGGTCGCGGCATAGGCCTCGGCCGCCAGCCGCCGGCGCGTGGCCAGCGTCGTGCCGCCCGCGTCGAGTTCCGCCACCACCGCCTCGTATTGCGCGGGGGCGGTCAGCACCGCGACGCCCTCGTGATTCTTCGCCGCCCCGCGGATCAGCGACGGCCCGCCGATGTCGATGTTCTCGACGCAGGTCGCGAAATCCGCGCCCGCGCGCACCGTCTCCACGAACGGGTAGAGGTTGACGCACACCAGGTCGATCGGCGCGATGCCGTGCGCCGCGATCTGCGCCATGTGCGCGTCGCTGTCGCGGCGGGCGAGGATGCCGCCATGGATCTGCGGCACCAGCGTCTTGACCCGCCCGTCCAGGATCTCCGGGAAGCCGGTATGGTCGGCGACCTCCGTCACGGCGAAGCCCGCGTCGCGCAGCGCGCGCGCCGATCCGCCGGTCGACAGGATCTCCGCGCCGTTGCGCGCCAGCCCCTCGGCCAGGGCCAGCAGCCCGGTCTTGTCGGAGACGGAAATCAGGGCACGGCGGACAGCCAGACGCTGGTTCATGGCGCCGTCCCCTGCCCCGACAGGCCGAGCAGGTCAAGCGTGCGCGCGATCACCCGCGCCTCGTCGAACCGCTCCAGCGCCCGCGCCCGCCCCGCCGCCCCCAGGCACGCGCGCAAGCCCGGATCGGCGATCAGCCGCCCCAGCGCCGCCGCCAGCGGCGCGATGCTGCGCGGCGGCACGAGATAGCCGGTCGCCCCCTCCACCACCTGCTCGCGCGGGCCGCGTATGTCGGTCGCGACCACCGGCAGGCCGGTCAGCATCGCCTCGATCACCGACATCGGCAGCCCCTCGAAATGGCTCGGCAGGGCGAAGATGTCGGCCGCCGCCAGGATCGCCGGAATGTCCTCGCGATAGCCGAGCAGCCGCAGCCGCTCGCCGAGCCCTGCCGCCCGCAGCCCCGCCGCCACGTCCTCGCCCCGGTCGGTC
>NZ_BANB01001116.1 GCF_000964365.1 Acidisphaera rubrifaciens HS-AP3
TCGGCCTCGGCCCCGCGCTGGACAGGATAGCAGGCGCCGACGGGGCCTGACATCGACGCACGCCGGGTGCGCCGCGAGCAGACGCGATGACCGCCGCCGC
>NZ_BANB01001115.1 GCF_000964365.1 Acidisphaera rubrifaciens HS-AP3
CGCGGCGCGCCCTGTATCTCTCGCCCGATCACGCCGTCTACTGGGATGGGGTGCTGATCCCCGTCCGCTATCTGATCAACGGCCGCACGATCCGTCAGGCCGCCGCCTCGCCGCCGCTGACCTACTGGCACGTGCAGCTCGACGCCCATGACGTG
>NZ_BANB01001114.1 GCF_000964365.1 Acidisphaera rubrifaciens HS-AP3
AGTGGCATGGCCCGCGTCGTGCCGAGTTCCTGAAATGGGCCGCAGAACACGGCCTGGACTGGCACTCTGACGCGGCCAACATGGGCTTCATGGAGCACGAACTACAGACGCCGCAGTATGCCGGTCTGTTGGCACAGCTTCGGCAGGCACAGAGCGGCACCGACGCGGCGGCGCTGGGGCATCAATATGAGTCCGGCGGGTCTGACTATTTCCGGGCGCAGCACATGGCCGAGGGCGAACGGTTCGCACACCTGCCGTCCCCGCATGCGCCGCACACGTCTGCCACGGCGCCGGCACCGCACGCGCGCCCCACGGCCATGGAAGAAACGTTGC
>NZ_BANB01001113.1 GCF_000964365.1 Acidisphaera rubrifaciens HS-AP3
CGGCGGGGACGGCGGGGGGCGCGGCGGGGACGGCGGCCGAGGAGGCGGCGTGAGCGCGCTGCTGGAGGTGCGCGGGCTGTCGATGCGCTTCGGCGGGCTGCTGGCGGTGGACGATGTGTCGTTCACGGTCGCGCGCGGGGCGATCACCGCGCTGATCGGGCCGAACGGCGCCGGCAAGACGACGGCGTTCAACTGCATCACCGGCTTCTACCGCCCGACCGCCGGGCGCCTGCGCCTGATGCGCCCGGACGGGCGGGAATACGCGCTGGAGCGGCTGCCGGGCCACCGGATCGCCGCGCGGGCCGGGGTCGCGCGCACGTTCCAGAACATACGGCTGTTTCCGGCCATGACCGTGCTGGAGAACATGCTGGTGGCGCAGCACAACGCGCTGACGGCGGCGACGGGGTTCGGCATCGGCGCGCTGCTGGGCCTGTCCCGCTATCCGGCGGCGGAGCGGGCGGCGGTCGCGCGGGCGCGGGCGTGGCTG
>NZ_BANB01001112.1 GCF_000964365.1 Acidisphaera rubrifaciens HS-AP3
CAGGGCGATGCCGGCCGCCAGCGTGCCGCCGGTCGCCAGCAGGTCGTCGACCACCACCACGCGCTGCCCCGGCTGGACCGCATCGGCCTGCATCTCGATCCGGTCGCTGCCGTATTCCAGCGCGTAATCGAGCCCCACCGTCCGCCCCGGCAGCTTCCCCCGCTTGCGCAGCATGATGAAGCCGCACCCGAGCTTGAGCGCGAGCGGGGCCGCGATCAGAAAGCCCCGGCTTTCCACGCCCGCCAGCAGGTCGGGGTGATAGGCGCGCACGGCGCGGGCCATGCGGCCCATCGTGACCTGCCACGCATCGGCATCCCGCAGCAGCGTCGAGATGTCATAGAACCGGATGCCGGGCTTCGGAAAATCCGGAATGCCGCGTATATGCGCCTTGAGATCCATCACCACCGCCTTTGCGTGCCGGCACGCGGCTTATCCCGCCCGACCCGCCCGCCGCAACCGCAACCCGCCGGCCGCCCCGCGCCCGGCAGACGAGTCCGCCCCAATGCCGCGCATCCTGATCGCCGTCGTCATCTTCCTGCTGGGCTTCGCGCTGTACGTGATGGCCGCCGTGGCGCTGGCCGATCACGTGATGTCGCCCTGGCCGCTGCAATTCGCCTATTTCGTCGTGGCGGGGACACTGTGGGTGCTGCCGACCCGCTGGCTCATGCTGTGGGCGGCGCGGCGGCGATGAACGGGCCGGCGCTCGCGGCGCTGCGCGAGGCCTATGTGCGGCGCAATCCGCAAAGCCTCGCCCGCCACGTCGTCGCGGTGGCCGCGAC
>NZ_BANB01001111.1 GCF_000964365.1 Acidisphaera rubrifaciens HS-AP3
GGCGCAGGGCACCGCCGCCGCGGGCTCGGCCACGGGCGGCGCCGGGGCGCTGCCGGCCACCGTCGTGCGCACGGTCGGGCGCGAGCAGACCAAGGGCAACGTCTATGTCGCCGGGTCGGCGACCACCACGCTGGCGCCCGGCACGGTCGGCGCGACCGGCGGCGGCCAGCCGCACGCGAACCTGCAGCCCTATGTGGCGGTCGGCTACTGCATCGCGCTGACCGGCATCTTTCCCTCGCGCGGCTGAGCGCAGGAGCGGAGCACCATGACGACGCCCTATCTCGGTGAGATCGACCTTTTCGCGTTCGGCTTCGCGCCGCGCGGCTATGCGCTGTGCAACGGGCAATTGCTGCCGATCGTGCAGAACCAGGCGCTGTTCTCGCTGCTCGGCACGCAGTTCGGCGGCGACGGACAGACCACCTTCGCGCTGCCCGACCTGCGCGGCTGCTGCGTGGTCGGCGCCGACACCGCGCAATACTTCCCGGGGGCGAAGGGCGGCGAGACGGCCCACACGCTCAGCGTGCCGGAGATGCCCGCCCATCAGCACGCCCTCGGCGCCAGCACCGCCGCCGGGGGCACGGATTCACCGGCCGGCGCCGTGCTCGCGCAGGCCAGCGGCGACGACGGCCATGGCGGGCAGACGCCCTATAACATCTATGTCGCCGACACCGCGCCGGGTCAGGTGCTCGCGGCGGCCGCCCTCGCGCAGGCCGGCGCCGGGCAGGCGCATCCGAACATGATGCCGTCCACGACGCTCAGCTACTGCATCGCGCTGCAAGGTGTGTTTCCGTCCCAGAGCTGACCGCGCCGGACGGTCAGTTGAACACCGCCTGATAGGCCTGCATCCCGCGCGCCCGCGCCTCCGGCGCATGGATCGGCATGAGATACAGGGTGAAGCGCCAGCCGTCCGCCGCCGTGAGCGTGTGCAGCCCCTCCGGGATCAGCACGCCGGCCGGCGTCTCGAAGATCAGGATGAAGGGCGACGGCAGATGCGCGGGCCATCCCGGGGCGGCGTTCGTCTCCACCGCGACGAGCCGCGGCGCCGCCGCGTGGCCCTCGATCGCGAGCGTCTGGCCGCGATACGGCAGGAAGCGCGCATAGCGCGGCGCGGCATCGCCTTCCGATGACATCCGTCCCTCCCGTTGCGTTCGACCGCGACGCCGGCATCACGCTCACGACGGCGCGCGGCACGGTGACGCTGCGGCCGGAGACGGCGGCGGATCAAGCCTTCATCTTCGCGCTCGCCGCGCCGGGCCTGCCGCCGGCGGTGGCCGCCGATC
>NZ_BANB01001110.1 GCF_000964365.1 Acidisphaera rubrifaciens HS-AP3
GCCCGCTCGCTCGCCGCCGGCGCGCGGGTCGCGGCACGGCCGTGCGGATCGCTGCTGTGCGACGCGCTGCTGTCGCCGATGCCCGGCCGGCTGACCTTCGCGATCAACGCCCCGCGCCTGGCCGGCGCCCTGTCGGTGACGGATGATGAGGCGCTGGCCGCCATGGCCTTCGCCTTTCGCCACCTCAAGGTCGTGGTGGAGCCGGGCGGGGCGGTCGCGCTCGCGGCGCTGTTGTCCGGCCGGTTCGACGCGCGCGGCCGGGTGGTCGGCGTCGTGCTCAGCGGCGGCAACGTCGATCCGGCGACCTTCGCCCGCGCGCTGGCGACGGAGCCTTCGGCCGCCTAGGCTCGGCCGTTCCCGCCGCCGCCGTCAGTGATGGCCGCCGCCGCCGCCGTGGAACCCGCCGCCATGGAAGCCGCCGCCGTGGAAGCCGCCATGGAACATGCCGCCGCGGAAACCGTGATACATGCCCCACGGATGGCCGCCGTAATAATGGCCGGGCCAGTAATGGCCGCCCCAGTAGCGGCCGCCGAAATACCCGCCGGCGAAGCCGCCCCAGCCGAAGAACAGCGGCGCGCCCCAGAAATCATAGCCGAGCGAGTCGCCGTATTCCCACGGGTAATAGTCGTCGAACGCCGGATACCCCCCGCCCGCGAAGGCCGCCGTATAGCCCGGCGAATAGGCGGCATAGCCGGTACTGTCGTAGCCGATGCCGAGGTCGTCGGCGGTGCCGCCAGCCTGCAGCATGTTGCCGCGCGCGGTCATGCAGTTGGCATAGACCTGCTCGGGCGGCAGCGTCCGCGCCACCGCGCCCCCCGCCGCCGGCGCACCGCCGGCCGTCCCGGTGGGTGGCGCGCCGGGGGAGGCAGTTCCGCCGGCGGGTATGCCGTTGGATGTGCCGGTGTATGTGCCGGGCGATGCGCTAACTGGCGCTCCGCCGCCGGGCGTCGCCGCGCC
>NZ_BANB01001109.1 GCF_000964365.1 Acidisphaera rubrifaciens HS-AP3
GCGCACCGACCTGATGGCCTTCTTCCTCGGCGCCACCATCGTCTCGCTGGTGAGCTTCCTGCCGATCTATCTGGAGGTGGTGCGCGGCCTGTCGCCGGCACGGACTGGGCTGCTGATGCTGCCGCTGACGGCTGGCGTGGGGCTGGGCTCTCTGGTGACCGGGCGGATGGTCGCGCACACGCAGCGGACGATGATCTTCCCCTCGTTCGGCCTGCCGGTCGCGGCCGGCACCCTGCTGCTGCTGGGGCTGAGCCTCGGCGGCATCGCGACGGGGCATCTGCCCTGGCTGTTCGGGCTGGTGTCGCTGTCGATCGGCACCGGCATGCCGGTGGTGCAGGTGATCACGCAGGTGGTGGCGGGGCCGAAGCTGCTGGGCACGGCGGCGGCATCGGTGCAGTTCTCGCGCTCGGTCGGCGCCGGGTTCGGCACGGCGGTGGTGGGCGCCGTGCTGTTCGCGACGCTCGCCGCGCACGACCCGGCGGTGGCGGCGGCGTTCCGCGAGCTGGTGGAGC
>NZ_BANB01001108.1 GCF_000964365.1 Acidisphaera rubrifaciens HS-AP3
ACCGGCGAGCAGCTGTGCCGCCCGCCGCACCACCGGCGCCGGCACGCCGGCCAGCTCCGCCACATGCACGCCCCAGCTCCGCCCCACCGCCCCCGGCGCCACCTCGTGGAGGAACACCACCCCGCCTTTCCACTCGCGCACGCGCATACTGTGTACCGCAAGTCGCGGCAATTGCTCCGACAATGCGGCCAATTCGTGAAAATGCGTGGCGAAAATGGTCCGCCCGCGTATCTGCGTGTGCAGCGCCTCCAGCACCGCCCAGGCGATCGCCAGCCCGTCCTGTGTCGAGGTGCCGCGCCCGATCTCGTCCACCACCACCAGCGAGCGCGGCCCCGCCTGATGCAGGATCGCCGCCGTCTCGGTCATCTCCACCATGAAGGTGGACCGCCCGCGCGCGAGGTCGTCGGCGGCGCCGACGCGGCTGAACAGCCGGTCCACGACCCCGATCTCCGCCCGCTCCGCCGGCACCGGCAGCCCCGCCTGCGCCAGGATCGCGATCAGCGCGTTCTGCCGCAGAAACGTCGACTTGCCGGCCATGTTCGGCCCGGTCAGCAGCAGCACCCGCCGCTCGGGCGCCAGGTCGCAATCGTTGGGGACGAACCGCCCCTCGGCCACCCGCTCCACCACCGGATGCCGGCCGGCGGTGACGGCGAAGGCGGCGTCGTCGCGCACCGCCGGGCGGCACCAGTCGCCGGGGGCGGCCAGCGCCGCGGCCGACTGCGCGACATCCAGCTC
>NZ_BANB01001107.1 GCF_000964365.1 Acidisphaera rubrifaciens HS-AP3
GGCGGCGGCGCGGCCGGCGGCGAGCACGCCGTCCACCCGTTCGGCCAGCACGACGCCGCGGGCGCGCTCGGCGCGCAGCATCGCCGCCATGTGGTCGGCCAGCACGTCGCCGTGCACGCGCACCGGCGGGGCCAGCACACGATAGAGGTCGGACCGCTCGGCGAGGAACTCCGGATGGGCGCGCAGGAAGGCGGCGACCGCCTCGGCGTCGGGTTCATCTTTGCGGGCGGGCTGCCCGGCGGTATCGACCATCGTTCTCATGGACGCGGACGATACCCAAATGCCGCGCCCGGCGCGACTGCCGGTGCTGCTGCCCTATCCGTTCGCGGGACCGTTCGACTATGCGGTGCCGCC
>NZ_BANB01001106.1 GCF_000964365.1 Acidisphaera rubrifaciens HS-AP3
GCGCTGGGCGGCGGTGTCATCGATTGCGGGGAAGTTCGACTGCTCGGCCTCCACTCTGTTCGAGTGGGTGAAGAAGGCGGAGGTCGATCAGGGCAAGCGGGCGGGCGTGCCGACGGAGGTGGCCGAGCGGCTGGAGGCCCTGGAGCGGGAGAACCGCGAACTGCGCCAGGCCAACGAGATCCTGCGCAAGGCGT
>NZ_BANB01001105.1 GCF_000964365.1 Acidisphaera rubrifaciens HS-AP3
CTGAATGTCAATGATTGGGCGGCGGGCCATGCGTCAGTGCTGGCGCTCGGTGTAGAACTTGCGCACGTATTGCGCGGGCGGCTTCAACGAATGCACGAACGAACGCCCGCCGTGGTAACGAGTGATACGGTGCCCCTCGGGGGTTACCTCCGTCATCGGCAAAATTGTGCCCTCCACGATGAAGTCACTCATGTCCTTTGCGGCGGCGATCGCGTCGGCGTAAATCTTGTCTTCAATGATACCGAATGCCACCGGATCGTTGATGGTGTGAATGTCGAGCTTGGCGGCATCCTTGCTGTACGACTGAAAACCCAGCAGCAGCCGCCCGCGATACGTCTGCACCGACTCGCCGACCATCGGCGCCGGGGCGCGTTTCCCGAAGCGCTGCGCGACCTGATCGGCTCGCGACTGCGCCGCCGCGT
>NZ_BANB01001104.1 GCF_000964365.1 Acidisphaera rubrifaciens HS-AP3
AACTCGAACCCGGGATGGCGCGCCTGCATCTCGCGCCAGAAGCGCCAGACGCCGAAACTGCCCTGATATTCGTTGGTATCGTGGAACAGCACCACCGCCCGCGGCGATAGTTTCGGCAGCCACGTCTCGTAGTCGTGGCGCACCGCCTCGTAGGTGTGCAGCCCGTCGATGTGCAGCAGGTCGATGCTGCCGTCCGCGAACCCGTCCACCGCCGCGTCGAACGTCATGCGCAGCAGCGAGGAAAAGGCGCCGTAGCGCGGATCATGGAAGGCGCGCAGATCGGTATGGATATCCTCGCCGTAAAAGCCGGCGTGCTCGTCGCCCTCCCACGTGTCGACGGCGAAGCAGCGCGTCGGCAGCCCCTCGCGCAGCACCGCCTCGCAGAACGCGGCGTAGGAGACGCCGGCATGCGTGCCCAGCTCGACCACCACCGCCGGGCGCAGGGTGGCGATCAGCCAGTGCGCGAAGGGGACGTGGCCGTACCACGCGCTCAGCGCCTCGCGGCTCGCCCGCCAGAACAGCGGGGCGAGGACGGGGGCGGTCAGCGCGCGCAGCCAGGCGCCGTCGTCGGCCTCCGCCCCC
>NZ_BANB01001103.1 GCF_000964365.1 Acidisphaera rubrifaciens HS-AP3
GGCGTCGTTCAGGTCGACCGTGTATTCGAACTTGGCTACCTTCTCGGTGCCGACCGGCAGGATCAGATTCTGTTGCAGCATGGCGTCGACCACGTCCTGCGCGGACAGATGGTTCGCCTGCAGCGCCTGCTGGTTGAGATCGACCTGGATCTGCCGGACGAGACCGCCATAGGGCGAGGGGATGGCGACGCCGGGGACGGTCGCGAGCTGCGGTCGGATGAAGTTTTGCGCCTGATCCTGAAGGATGGCCTGCGGCACGG
>NZ_BANB01001102.1 GCF_000964365.1 Acidisphaera rubrifaciens HS-AP3
GGGGTCGGCGTCGGCGCGGCGGCGGATCGCGGCCGCGCGGGCCTCGGCCTTGGCCGCGACGAGGTCCGGGTCGTCGCCGGCAAGGGCGGCCGACGACACGGCGGAGGCATGGCTGTCCGGGCCGAGCGGGTGCGGCACGCAGGGTTCCTCAGTCTGGGGGGCGTCGTCTGGGGGCGTCGTCTGGGACTATTCGTCTGGCGGGCGTCCGGGAATACCCGGAAATGGTACGGGAATACCCTGGAAATGGAGCGAGTGCGGAGCCGCCATGGCCGTTGGCGTCTCATCCTCCCAGAGCCTGCGTGTGCAGGTGGGCGCCAGATATCGTAACCACGGTCACGACAGAGCCAGCTCCCGAGGAGAATGCTTACTGGCCCCGGGGATGTGTTGCCTGACGCACCGGGCAGCTCCGCCCCTTCTACTTAGGCGCGCTCCAGCCCCGCGGCAATCTCCTCGGCGCGACGGGCGAGGCTTTCCAGCTTTTCGGCATAGACGCTGTCGGGCATCGGCACGTCGCGCTGCACCTCCACGACGACCTCGCGGACCACCTCGCGCGGCTTCTGGCTGAGGGCGCGGCGGG
>NZ_BANB01001101.1 GCF_000964365.1 Acidisphaera rubrifaciens HS-AP3
GCATGGCGGCGAGACGGGGGCGGCGCTGATCGCCCGCGTCGGCGCGTTCTGGCGCGCGCTGCCTCCCGGCGCGCATGTCCTCGTCACGCATGGCGGGCCGCTGAAGATCCTCGCGGCGCTGGCCGCCGGCCGGCCGATCGACCTCGCCGCCCCGGCGCCGCCCTATGCGTCCGTCCTGATCACGGACGCGGCCGATACGCGATGAGATCGACCTCCACCAGCGCCCCGCGCGCCAGCCCCGTGACACCGACACAGGTGCGCGCCGGCAGCCGTCCGGGCGCGAAGAAGCTCGGCCAGAGCGCGTTCATCGCCGCATAGTCGCGCGCGAAGTCCGTCAGGTAGACCCGCGCCATCACCGCGTCCGCCAGCGTGCAGTCCGCACCGGCCAACACGATGCGCAGGTTGTCCATCACCCGCCGCGTCTGCGCCGCCACCCCGTCCGGCAGCGGCGCCGCGTCGTCGTCGGGATCGGTCGGCATCTGGCCGGTGACGAACACGTAGTCGCCCGCCCGCACCGCGTGGCTGAACGGCGCGACCGGCGCCGGCGCGCCGGGGACCATCAGGAACTCCAAACCCGCCTCCTTCACACACCGCCCTCAGGCGGCCGACAGCACGCCC
>NZ_BANB01001100.1 GCF_000964365.1 Acidisphaera rubrifaciens HS-AP3
CGAGCGCGGTCGCGTGGGTGGGCGTGCCGGCGCGCAGCACCTCGGCCCGTATGCGTGCGGGCAGCATGAACAGCGACCACAGCGTCCGGGGTTCGTCCAGCGGCCGCAGCCGCT
>NZ_BANB01001099.1 GCF_000964365.1 Acidisphaera rubrifaciens HS-AP3
GCGAAGCCCGGACTGTCCTGATCGGTCTTCCCCACGTCCGGCGCCAGCGGGATTTTCATGCCGAAGATGTCCAACTCTTTCGGCAGCGGCTGCGCCAGAAAGTGAATGACGGTGCGCAAGTTCTTCATCGCCGCCTCAACGTCCGGCAGCAACCCGGAGAACGCTTGCTCAAAGTCCGACATGAACGCCTTCATGTCGTGCGTGAAGTCCTTCGACCCCAGGTAACCTTTGAACGCATCAATGTCGCGTTTCAGTTCGGGGCTGGACAGCCAACCGGCGAAATCGTCAACCGCCTGTTTGACGACAGGGCCGCTCAGAAAGTCATCAACCAGATTGACTACCGAATGCGACAAATGATCGAACGCGGGGGCCAGCGGCGCCA
>NZ_BANB01001098.1 GCF_000964365.1 Acidisphaera rubrifaciens HS-AP3
GACGACGGCGGGGCTGGCGGGGGCGTTTCCCCTCGCCGTCGCGGTGGCGCTGGCGCGGCATTCGGCGCGGCTGCCGGTGGTCCGCTTGCTCGCCGTCGCCTATGTCGAGCTGATCCGCGGCGTGCCGCTGATTTCGCTGCTGTTCATGGCGAGCGTGATGCTGCCGCTGTTCCTGCCGGCGGGCGTGGATTTCGACAAGCTGCTGCGCGCGCAGATAGCGTTCATCCTGTTCGCCGCCGCCTATCTGGCGGAGGTGGTGCGCGCCGGGCTGCGCGGCGTGCCGGCCGGACAGGCGGAGGCGGCGGACGCGCTCGGCCTGTCGGCGTGGCAGAAGACGCGGCTGGTGATCCTGCCGCAGGCGCTGCGGCTGGTGATCCCGCCGCTGCTCAACACCGCGATCGGGTTTTTCAAGGATACGAGCCTCGTGCTGATCATCGGGCTGTACGACCTGCTCAACGCCGGGCGGCTCGCGTTCCAGGCGCCGGCGTGGCAGGGGGCGTGGCGCGAGGTCTATCTGTTCGTGGGCGCGCTGTATTTCGTCGTCTGCCTCGCCGCGTCGCGCACGGCGGCCGGGATCGAGCGGCGCGGGCCGGGCGACGCCGCGG
>NZ_BANB01001097.1 GCF_000964365.1 Acidisphaera rubrifaciens HS-AP3
CACGGGTTTGACGACGCAATTCGATCAGGTTCTCAGGCGCAAATCTCAAGCTGCCGGTTGCGTCGTCGTGAACGGCATGA
>NZ_BANB01001096.1 GCF_000964365.1 Acidisphaera rubrifaciens HS-AP3
CGTGCGGATGTGGGCGCCTCCGGGGACGGGGTTGGGGTGGTCGGTCGGCGGTGAGGGCGATGGGGTGGGTGGTGGTGGGCTGAAGCCCACCCTACG
>NZ_BANB01001095.1 GCF_000964365.1 Acidisphaera rubrifaciens HS-AP3
CGAGCGCGGTCGCGTGGGTGGGCGTGCCGGCGCGGAGCACCTCGGCCCGTATCCGTGCGGGCAGGGTCAGCAGCGACCAAAGCGTCCGGGGTTCGTCCAGCGGCCGCAGCCGCT
>NZ_BANB01001094.1 GCF_000964365.1 Acidisphaera rubrifaciens HS-AP3
CCATGTCCAGGCCAAGGCCCTGCGCGGCACGACGGTCTCGGTAGACGCTGCCCGCCATCCGGTCCAGCCCGAACAGCCCGGCGCCGGTCGCCAGTCCCGCTATGCCGCCGCCGATCGTCAGCCACTTGGCCGCACTCAGGAACGCCGAGGCGACCTCCTTTGATGCTTTAGACAGCCGCTCCGTCGTCACCAGCGTCTTGCGCGTGGCACGCTCAAGCCCTTCCTGCCGCACGACAGAGTCGCCGGTGTATGTCGTCAGGTTCCGCGCGTTCTCGCCGATCCGGCCCAGCGTCTCATTGACGCCCGACATGCCCTCGCCGGCCGTCGCTGCCTGATCTATCGCATCGGCGACCGCCTGCCATTCCTCCG
>NZ_BANB01001093.1 GCF_000964365.1 Acidisphaera rubrifaciens HS-AP3
GCGTTCCGGGCGCTCGACCTCGATGCGGCGGTGGTGGTGGCCTATGGGCAGATCCTGCCTCCCGCATGGCTCGCCGCCCCGCGGCGCGGCTGTCTCAACATTCATGCAAGCCTCCTGCCGCGCTGGCGCGGGGCGGCGCCGATCCAGGCGGCGATCCTCGCCGGCGATGCCGAAAGCGGCGTTACCGTCATGCAGATGGACGCCGGTCTCGATACCGGCCCGATGCTGCTGCGCGAGGCGGTGCCGATCACCGAGACGACGACCGGTGCCGCGCTGCACGACGCGCTGTCGGCGCTCGGCGCGCGCCTGATCGTGCGAGCGCTGGCGGACGAGCCGCCGCCGGTGGCGCAGGACGACACGCTGGCCACCTACGCGCCGAAGCTCGACCGGGCGCAGGCGCGCAGATCGGAAGAGCACACGTCTGAACTC
>NZ_BANB01001092.1 GCF_000964365.1 Acidisphaera rubrifaciens HS-AP3
GGCCGGGCCGAGCGCCGCCCCGGCCAGCAAGAGTGCGCGCCGGCCGAGGCGCCGGCCGGGCGGCGGGAGGTCAGAACTGATCGGCGTCGCTTCGGGCGATGATGCGGGCATCGGGCACTCCTGCGCGCAGGGCTTCATCAAGCGCGGCCTCGGCGGCGCGCGCGGTCGGATAGGGGCCGGCGAGCACGGCATAGCTCGTGCTCCGCCCCGACGGATGGGTGACGACGTAGGCATCCAGCCCCGGCACCTGCCGCGCCTGCACTGACGCCGGCCCGGGATTGGTGAAGGTGCCGAGACGCAGCATCAGGCGCACCGGACCGACCGGCACCCGCGTCACCGTGCCGGGCAGCGCCACGTCCGCCGCCGGCGCCGCGTCGGTCGCGTCCGGGGCACCGATCATCGTCGCCGCCGCAGGTCGGTGATCGAGCAGCGGCTGTTCGCCCTCGCC
>NZ_BANB01001091.1 GCF_000964365.1 Acidisphaera rubrifaciens HS-AP3
TGGTGGCGCATGCGCTGGAGCTGCTGGAGGAGGGGCAGGCGCATGTCTGCGGCCTCGCGCTCACGCGCGTCGATGCGCGGGTGCATGGCCGGGCGGGGCACGCCGATTCCGATATCTATCACCCGCGCTATGGCGGGTATTTCCGTGAGTAAGGCCGCGTGCGTGCTGGCGGCGGCGGGGCTGCTGCTGTGGCCGGCGGTGCTGAACGGGTATCCGCTGCTGTTCGCCGACAGCGGCACCTATGCGGCGCAGGTGGCGGAGCGCGTGCTCGGCTGGGACCGGCCGCCTTTCTACGGGCTGCTGGTGGCGGCGCTGGGCTGGAACGTGAGCCTGTGGCCCGTGGTGGCGGCGCAGGCGCTGGCGGTCGCGGTCGGGCTCGCGGTGCTGCTGGCGGCGTTGGGGGACCGGGTCGCGTCGTGGCGGCTGCCGGCGCTGGCGGCGATGCTGGCGG
>NZ_BANB01001090.1 GCF_000964365.1 Acidisphaera rubrifaciens HS-AP3
CCGTGCCGCAGGCCATCCTTCAGGATCAGGCGCAGAACTTCATCCGACCGCAGCTCGCGACCGTCCCGGGCGTCGCCATCCCCTCGCCCTATGGCGGCCTCGTCCGGCAGATCCAGGTGGACATCGACCAGCACGCGCTGCAGTCCTTCGGCCTGTCAGGCCAGGATGTCGTGAAGGCGATGCTGAAGCAGAACCTGATCCTGCCGGTCGGCACCGAGAAGGTCGGCAAGTTCGAATACACGGTCGACCTGAACGACGCC
>NZ_BANB01001089.1 GCF_000964365.1 Acidisphaera rubrifaciens HS-AP3
CCGCACGGCCGATGGAGCTGGGCCGGTGAGCGAATTGATCGACACCCTCAACTTCGCCGCCGAGGTCGCGCGCCTCGCCCAGCTCCCCGGTCCCGAATACGACCGCGCCCGCGTCGCGGTCGCAAAAAGCTTTCAGGTCCGCGCCAGCACACTCGACGCCGAGGTAAGGCGCCTGCGCACCGGCACGTCCACCAGCACCGCGCCCGAGTTTTCCGACGACGCCCTTGCCCTACGATTCACCGATCGGCATCGGCACGACCTGCGCTTCGTCGCCACATGGGGCCGCTGGTATCGCTGGACCGGCACCGTCTGGCAGGCGGAAGACACACTCGCCGCGTTCGACCTCGCGCGTGACATCTGCCGCGAGGCTGCAAAGGAAGCCGATCCCGACGACGCGCCAGCCATCGCCAGCG
>NZ_BANB01001088.1 GCF_000964365.1 Acidisphaera rubrifaciens HS-AP3
GCGGGTGCTCGTCCCGGAGCTGCGCCCCGGCGATGTCGTCGTCTTGGACAACCTGTCCAGCCACAAGGGGCCGCGCGTGCAGGACCTGATCGAAGCCGCAGGGGCGGAGCTGCGCTACCTGCCGCCCTACAGTCCCGACTTCAATCCGATCGAGAACGCCTTTGCCAAGCTCAAGGCGCTCCTGCGCAAGGAGGCAGCCCGCACGGTCGATGCACTTTGGGACGCGATCGGCCGCATGATCGACCTCATCACCCCCGCAGAATGCGTCAACATGTTCGCAGCCGCCGGATACAATCCAGAGTGATCGGATTCTGCTCT
>NZ_BANB01001087.1 GCF_000964365.1 Acidisphaera rubrifaciens HS-AP3
CCGAGTTCGCGCGCTCGCCGGACGAAACGCAGCCGCGCCACGTGCGCGTCGGCATAGCTGCGATAGCGTCCCTGCCGGGGCGGGGCCGCCAGCAGGCCGATCCGCTCGTAATAGCGGACCGTCTCGATGTTGCAGCCGGTGCGCCGCGCCAGCTCGCCGATCCGCATCGCGCCCCCGTCCATGCGCCGCCCCTCTCTCCCCGGATCGGGGCTTGAGTCTGTAGCCGCTACGGACTGTAGGCTCGCCTCGACCTATCTGGGAGGTGGCTCATGTCGGCTCTGCGCACCGGGTCTCGTGGCCCGGCTCCGCCCATCGGATCGGCGGCGGGGGTGCTGACGCTCGCCGGGCTCGCGGCGGCGTTCGGGCTCGCCTCGTGCTGCGCCCTGCCGCTGCTGCTCGGCGCAATCGGCCTCGGCAGCGCCTGGCTCGCCGGCATCGCGCTGTTCTCGGTGGGCCACCGTGCGGTTTTGCTCACGGTCGGCGCCGCCGGGCTGATC
>NZ_BANB01001086.1 GCF_000964365.1 Acidisphaera rubrifaciens HS-AP3
GCCGGCTGCGCGACACGCCATCAAGCAGTCTCGACCGGGCGCAGGGCGACTTCTACTATGATCGGCGCCGGTTTGCGGTTCCCGAAGCGGAACAGGTCGCGTGGGTCAAGTTCTCGCGGAGCCTGACCGAAGCCGGTATCCTGATTGATCGGTCGCTGATCCGGGGGCTGGCGCCGCTGGCCCCCGCGTTCGATC
>NZ_BANB01001085.1 GCF_000964365.1 Acidisphaera rubrifaciens HS-AP3
GCGAAGGTGTCGAAGAGCACGCCGCGCCGGGCGTAGGGCGAGCTGGCCATGAGCAACATGCTGCCCGGTATGCTGGCCAAGCCCGGCCGCACCGCCGCGATCACCTCGGTATCCGGATTGGCAGCGTCGCCGGATGCCCAGAACGCAATTTCGTCCGCCAATACACAGATAAAGGTGCGTCCGCGCGGTGCGCCGATGCTGCCGGT
>NZ_BANB01001084.1 GCF_000964365.1 Acidisphaera rubrifaciens HS-AP3
GCCGGGCGCGCGTTTCCGTATCGTGCTGGAGGACGGCACCCGCCACGAGGGGAATGCCGGGACGGACGGCGCGCTGCCGGCGATCGGCGTGCCCGGCTATCACGGGCTCGAACTGGACGACGGGATGCACACGCTCGCCGTCGCACCCCCGCGCTGCGTCGTGCCGGCGGATGTCGGCGCGTCGCGGGCCTGGGGGCTCGCGGTGCAGCTCTACAGCCTGTGCCGCCCGGGCGATTTCGGTCTCGGCGACTTCGCGGCGCTGCGTGACTTCGTGGCCTCGGCCGGGCGGCACGGCGCGGCCTGCGTCGCGATCAGCCCGGTGCACGCGCAGTTCTCCGCCGACGCGGACCGGTTCAGCCCCTATGCGCC
>NZ_BANB01001083.1 GCF_000964365.1 Acidisphaera rubrifaciens HS-AP3
GGCCGCCTTCTGCGCCTCCCACGACCCGCGCACCGCTCCCGCGTCGCGCCCCGCCGCGTCGCCGAAGACATGCGGATGGCGGCGCACCATCTTGTCGGCGATCGTCGCCGCGACGTCGGCGAAGGCGAAGGCGCCGTCCTCCTCGGCGAGGCGGGCGTGATAGACGACCTGGAACAGCAGGTCGCCGAGTTCGTCGCGCAACGCGTCCGTGTCGCCGGCGGCGATCGCGTCGGCGACCTCGTAGGCTTCCTCGATCGTATAGGGGGCGATGGTCGCGAAGCTCTGCGCCCGGTCCCACGGGCAGCCGTGGTCGGGGTCGCGCAGGGCCGCCATCACGTCGAGCAGGCGGCGCAATTCGGCTTCGGCGGTCATGCGAACTCCGTGGGGCGGTCAGCGTGTGGGCGTCACCGGCGGCGCGTCCGCGGACGCGGTCACCCGGCGGTCCGGCGGCGCCGGGGCCGGCGGATAGGCCGCGATGAAGGCCCGCAGCGCCGCCGATCCGGTGACCGCGTCATGGCCCGCGCGGATCAGCCGGTCAACATCCTCGGCCGGGATCGTCAGCCCGGTCGGGATCGCGTCCAGCGCGGCGTTTTCCGGCGAGGGCGGCAGGCCGCGCAGCGAGATGTGGATCATCGTCGCCTGCACGTCGTCGCAGCGCACGCCGTCGATGCGTGGCGCCTCGGCGCAGCGCGCCGCGCGCAGCCGGTCGCCGAGCGTGCCCACGAGCTGGTTGACCGCGATCAGCGTCTCGAAATTGTAGTTGTCGATCTGCCCGCCGCTGACCAGACCGATGATCGAGAGCAGCCCTGCCTTCTCCTTGCGTCGGGCGATCGAATCGTCCTGCGCGCCCTGGCCGTCGATGCTGAGCACCAGGAGGCGGCGGACATGCGTGTAGCCGCGGCTGCGCAAGTCGCTCGCCGACAGCGACCGCATCACGCTCGCCGCCCCGCGCAGGGCGAGGTTGTCGGCCACGCCGCCGTCCGACAGATGCAGGTATTCCGTCCGGTTGGCGTCGAGATAGCGGTCCGCGTCGTGCGCCGCGACGCCGATGCGCGACAGCGGGTCGTGGAACTGCTCGGGCGTCACGCGCCGCACCCAGCCGGGCGTGCGGCCGCCGCAGGCCTTGGCCCGGTTCGTCAGGGTGACCGGGGAAAACAGGCCCGGAAATCCGTTCGACGCCGCGACCGCGCGCGACAGCGGAAAGGCCGACAGGTCGGAGCAGATCAGGTCGAAGGTTTCCTGCGTGAACAGGATCGGCATGCCGTACGAGATGTCCGTCGCCCCGCTCGCGACCAGCGGCCGGCCGCGCCGCTGCAGGTCGCTGTATTTGGCGCCATGGAACATCGTCTGGTCATAGATGCGGTCCATGTAGTCGTTGGTGCCGATGCCCGGCTGCACCAGCCACGCCCAGTGCCAGGGCAGCAGATAGATGCCCCAGATATAGGCGTCGAAATCGCGGTAGAGGAAATCGTCCTTGAACGTCTGGAACGTCTTGTCGCGGTACAGGCCGTAATAGGCCGCCGGGAAGCTGCCGCCGGAGACGCCGGACATGCCGGTCAGCAGATCCAGCAGCGGCCGCGGCCCGTTGCGCGTCTGCACCATCACGTCGCGCATGCCGGTGAGCGCGCCATAGCCGAACGAGGCCGACCGCTTGCCGCCGCCGGAAAACGCGACGAGGGCCAGCAGATCCGGCGCGTCGGCCGGCGCCGGCAGCGTGTCGGCGCGGTAGCCGCCGCGCGAGATGCGCTCCGCCCCCGGCTGCTCCAGCTTGTCGCGCGGCAGCGGTGTCGTGTCGGCGACCAGCCACGACGCGCACCCCGT
>NZ_BANB01001082.1 GCF_000964365.1 Acidisphaera rubrifaciens HS-AP3
GACGCCTCGCCGGTCGGCATCCCGATCAGCGCGGCGCTGCGGCTGGTGAACATGCGCCGGATGACGGCGGGGTCGCGGCTCGCGTCTTGGAAGCCGTGACGACACGCGGGATGTTTATTGGCGCGGCACGGGAAGACGGGCAGTCCGGCGGCGGCGACGCGGAGCGCGTCTGGGAGGATGCTCACTGGACAACCTCC
>NZ_BANB01001081.1 GCF_000964365.1 Acidisphaera rubrifaciens HS-AP3
TTCGCCACGCGCGACAGCAGCGATTCCGAGTCAACGTATGGATCGAAGTTCTGCCGGAACGCATCAACGCTGGCCATGTCCAGGCCAAGGCCCTGCGCGGCACGACG
>NZ_BANB01001080.1 GCF_000964365.1 Acidisphaera rubrifaciens HS-AP3
CCGGGACGCCCTGGATCATCTGGTGAACCGAGCGAACCACATCCGCCGAGACCTCGGCGTTGTTCTCGTGCGCGACCTCGTTTCCGGTCAGCCCAACACTGCGGAATATCCACTGCTTGCTAACGTCGTTGCGCATATTCGCCACGCGCGACAGCAGCGATTCCGAGTCAA
>NZ_BANB01001079.1 GCF_000964365.1 Acidisphaera rubrifaciens HS-AP3
ATCAGCGGCAGCGCCACCACAAGCAGCAGCGCGACGGACAGGGCGAGGCGCCGGGCGAGGCTCCACCGGCCGGCACCCGCCGCGCAAGGCATCGCGTCGCGTCGTGTCTGAACCGGCCGGGCCGTATGCGGGGGTAATATCACGCGCCATCCCTCTCTGCTTGTTGGGCCGGACGGAGGAGGTGCTCGGCCGGCCACGACGTCATTGTCCTGCACGCGCCGCCTGCTGATCGTTGCGCACAGCGCGTGCGCAAAAAGCCTTATCGAAACGTCTGGATTGTTGCAATTCGTTTAAAATAGCCCATTAGACAGGCAGATAATGCCTGATAAATCCGCATTGAATTGCGAGCGCGCCGAATCCATCGGCGCGCAGATACGAAAAAGCCCCGTGCCAGGGGCACGGGGCGCATTCAGCGAGGTGGGGCGCGCCGCGTTGGCGGCGCGCGTTATTTGGTCAGACGGAGTAATACATCTCGAACTCGACCGGATGCGGGGTGTGTTCGAAACGATACACCTCGCTCCATTTCAGATCGATGTAGCTCTCGATCTGATCCTTGGTGAACACGTCGCCAGCGAGAAGAAACTCGTGATCGGCCGCGAGCGCGCCGAGGGCCTCGCGCAGGCTGCCGCACACGGTC
>NZ_BANB01001078.1 GCF_000964365.1 Acidisphaera rubrifaciens HS-AP3
AGCAGCGCCGCCTCGTCGGACGTCAGCACGGGCCCGCCGATGCCGATGACGGCCGCCTTCATGCCGCCGCGACCGTCAAGCCGCCGTCCCCGGACGGCGTGGACCGATCAGAGCGCGGCGATGGAGCAGACCTGCCCCTTGGCCCGCACCCGCGCGCAGAACTCGGTCGCGTCCGCGACGCTGCCGAAGCCGCCGGTGCGCAG
>NZ_BANB01001077.1 GCF_000964365.1 Acidisphaera rubrifaciens HS-AP3
CCCCGTCGGTGTCATAGGCCATGCCGCAATCCACGCCGGAGATCGCCTCGGCGGTCGCGCGCAAGGTCGCCGCCGTGTTGCCGCCGGCCAGGGCGATGATCTGTCCGCTCGCGAGGCGGAAGCCATAGGCGGCCTCGAACGCCGGCAGGGCGGCCGGGCTTTCGACGAACTCGGCGGAGGCGGCGAGCAGCACCCGGCCGCCGCCGCGCACCCAGCGCCCGTAATCACTCATCGACCGCAGGCCGCGCGCGGCGGCGGTCGCGCGACGCACCGCGATGGTCCAGCCGTTGTCCGCCGGCGCGCAGGGCAGCCAGACGAGGCCGTTCGCTGCCGCGTCAAGTGTCCTGACCCGCGCCCAGCCGGCTACGCGGTCGCGCC
>NZ_BANB01001076.1 GCF_000964365.1 Acidisphaera rubrifaciens HS-AP3
GATCGCATAGCCGATGCGCAGCCGCAGGTCGGGGATCGCCGCGGCGTCGCGTCCGTCGATCAGCACGCGCCCGGCGCTCGGTGCGATCAGCCGGTTGATCATCCGCAAGGTCGTCGACTTGCCGCAGCCGGAGGGGCCGACCAGCGTGCAGAAGGCGCCGCGCGGGATCTCCAGCGTCAGGTCGTCGACGACGGTCGCCTCGCCGTAGCGGCGGCTGACGCGGTCGAGCAGGATCATCGCCGCGCGAGCCCCGCCAGCAGCCGCAGCGTCGCGTCGGCGATCACCGCGAGCGCCA
>NZ_BANB01001075.1 GCF_000964365.1 Acidisphaera rubrifaciens HS-AP3
GGCCGCCCGGGACGGCGCGCCCGGCCGGGCGGCCGCCGGTCCGCCCGGAAGCCGTCCGCCCGGACGCCGCCGGTCCGCCTGTCTGCCGTCCCGCCATCGTGCCCGTCAGGCCGGCACCAGCTCGGTCTCGTAGCACTCGACGACGTCGCCTTCGCGCAGATCGTTGAAGTTGGCGAAGGACAGGCCGCATTCATAGCCGCGCGCGACTTCCCGCACGTCGTCCTTGAAGCGCTTGAGCTGCGTCAGCTCGCCCTGATGGATCACCACGTTGTCGCGCAGCAGGCGCACGCCGGCGCCGCGCTTGACCAGCCCGTCGGTGACCATGCAGCCCGCGACCTTGCCGACCTTGGTGATCTCGAAGACCTTGCGGATCTCGGCATAGCCCAGGAACTTCTCGCGGGCCTTCGGCGCGACCTTGCCGCGCACCAGCTTCTCGATGTCGTCCGAGACTTCGTAAATGATCGAGTAGTAGCGGATGTCGACGCCGTCGCGGGTCGCCATCTCGCGCGCCTGCGACGTCGCGCGGACGTTGAAGGCGACGATGACGGCATGGCTCGCCTTGGCCAGCTGCACGTCGCTCTCGGTGATCTGACCCACGCCCGCGAGCAGCACGCGGACCTTGACCTCCTCGTGCTCGAGCTTGAGCACGGTGGCCTGGATCGCCTCCGCGCTGCCCTGCACGTCGGCCTTGATGAGGATGGCCACTTCCTTCTGCTCGCCGGCCGCGATGCGGGCGAGCATCTGGTCGAGCGTCCCGCGCGCCGCGGCCGTGCCGGCGGCGGCCTTTTCGCGTAGCTTGCGCTCGCGGAACTCGGTGATCTCGCGGGCCCGCGACTCGTTCTCGACCACGACGAAGGGCTCGCCGGCCGGCGGCGCGCCGGACAGGCCGAGGATTTCGACCGGCGTGGACGGGCCGGCTTCCTTCAGCGGCTGGCCGCGATCGTCGAGCATCGCGCGCACGCGGCCCCACTGATCGCCCGCGACGATGATCTCGCCCTGGCGCAGCGTCCCCTTCTGGACCAGCACGGTCGCGACCGGGCCGCGGCCGCGGTCGAGCCGGCTTTCGATCACCGATCCCTCCGCCGTGCGGGTGCGGTTGGCCTTGAGGTCGAGGATTTCCGCCTGCAGCAGGATCGCCTCTTCCAGCTTGTCGAGGCCGGTCTTCTTCAGGGCGGAGACTTCGACGTCCTGCGTCTCGCCGCCCATCTCCTCGACCACGATCTCGTGGCTGAGCAGTTCCTGGCGCACCCGCGCCGGGTTGGCGTCGGGTTTGTCGCTCTTGTTGATGGCGACGATGATCGGCGCGTTCGCCGCCTTGGCATGGCGGATCGCCTCGATCGTCTGCGGCATCACGCCGTCATCGGCGGCGACGACGAGTACCACGATGTCGGTGACGCCCGCGCCGCGGGCACGCATGGCCGTGAACGCCTCGTGGCCCGGCGTGTCGAGGAAGGTGATCTGCGCGCCGGACGGCAGCGTGACCTGATAGGCGCCGATGTGCTGCGTGATGCCGCCCGCCTCGCCGCCGGCGACGTCGGTGGCGCGCAGGGCGTCGAGCAGGCTCGTCTTGCCGTGATCGACATGGCCCATGATGGTGACGACCGGCGGCCGCGGCGTGAGGTCGGCATCCGCGTCGGCGCTGCCCTCGAGCCCGAGCTCGACATCGCTCTCGGAGACGCGGCGGACGCGGTGGCCGAACTCCTGCACCACCAGCTCGGCCGTGTCGGCGTCGAGCGTCTGCGTGATCGCGGCCATCACGCCGAGCTTCATCAGCGCCTTGATCACCTCTGGCGCGCGGGCGGCCATGCGGTTGGCCAGCTCCTGCACCGTGATCGTGTCGGGGAGGATGACGTCACGCACAACTTTCACCTGATCGGAGCGCAGCAGCTCCAGTTCGGCCTGCCGCCGCTCGCGCTCGCGCTGGCGGCGGACAGACGCAAGACTGCGGGTACGCTCGTCCTCGCCCTCGATCGCCGCCTGGACGTCGATGCGGCCGGGGCGGCGATGGGGATCCAGGCCCTTTTTCGGGGCGACGACCGGCGGCTTGCGCGGCGGCGCCGCGGTACCGCCCGGGCGGCGCACGGGGCGCGCTTCGTCCTCGTCCTCGCCCGGCCGCGTGGGGCGCAGGCGCAGGGTCTCGGTCGGCGTGGCCGGCGTGGCGGCGGGGGTCGCGGCGGCGGGCGCCGGAC
>NZ_BANB01001074.1 GCF_000964365.1 Acidisphaera rubrifaciens HS-AP3
ACCCGCACGCCCGCGACCGCCAGCCAGTAGAAGGCGACGCCGCGCGGCGCGCGCCACAGCGCCGGCACCGCGACGCAGGGCAGGGCGGCCAGCGCCGCCCAGCGCAGGCCGAGGCTGTCGGACAGCCAGTCGCCGCCCACGGTGCCCAGCAGGCTGGCAAGCGCGATCGTCACCCAGTACCGCCCGTCCACCACCACCCGGTCACGTCGCGCGACCAGCGCCAGCGCCGCCGCCAGCGCGAGCGCCACCGGCGCGTAGCCGAGACCGAGGCCCGTGCCATGGGTGAGGAAATCCGCCGTGTTGGTCGCGGCGATGCGCGTCAGCACGATCGCGGCCCAGTAGAACCCGGTCCCGACCGCGCCGATCCGCCGCTCCGCGAGCAGCACGATCGTCACCGCGACGGACAGCACCGGCGGGCCGGCCAGGAAGCCGAGGCCGACCGTATCGGCCGCGAAATCGCCGGCCGCGGTGCCGAGCAGGCTGGCGGCGAGCAGCGTCCGCCAGAACCGCGCGTCGGCCGCCGGCACGTTCTCTGTCCGCATGACGAGCACCCGCATCCCCGCCTTCGTCGTGTCGGTCCCCGTCATCGGGGCCGTGTCCTGTGATCCAGCACACAGCGCAGGCGGCGGCGCGCGGTCAACGTGACAACGGCCATGTCACTGAAACATCATGGGCCACTCCTGCGCCGGCCGCCCGGCGCTCGCGCGGGGGCCGGATTCATGCCAGTGTCCGATTCGGACCCGGAAGGAAACAGGGAACCGCATGCGCCCGGCCCGCGCCTTCATGGCCTGTCTCGCGGCGGCGCTGGCAGTGGCGGCGTTCCGCGTCGCCGGCGTCGCGCTGCCCCCCGTCGTCGTGCCGGCGGTGTTCGCGCTGGCCTGCGTCGCGCGGCTGCAGAACGACTGGCGCGACCGGCGCCACGACCGGCGCAAGGGGCGCAACGCG
>NZ_BANB01001073.1 GCF_000964365.1 Acidisphaera rubrifaciens HS-AP3
GCCTGTGTCGCGGCAATCTCGTCGGCAACGGCAGCGCGGCGCTGATGCGCCGGGCGGCGGTGCTGGACGCCGGCGGCTACGACGCCACCCTGCGCGCGCGTGGCGCGCAGGGGTGCGAGGATCTGCTGCTGTATTGCGCGATCGCGGCCCACCACCGCGTCGCCGTGGTGCCGGAGATCCTCACCGGCTACCGGCAGCACCCGGACAGCATGTCGCGCGACCTGGCGCAGATGATGCGGTCCTGGCGGCTCGTCGCGGCCGAACTGCGGCGCCGTCACCCGGGACGGGTCCAGGACATCGACGCGGGCGAGGCCTTCGCCGCCGGCTGGCTGTTTCGCCGGGCGCTGCGCGCCGGACGCCTGCGGGATGCGGTCGACATCGCGCGCGGCGGCGGTCTCGCGCCCGGCGTCGCCATGCGCGAGACGGCATCC
>NZ_BANB01001072.1 GCF_000964365.1 Acidisphaera rubrifaciens HS-AP3
GCGGTGGCGGTGGAGCGCGTGCGCCTCGCCGGCGAGGCGGCGCTCAACGCCGTGCAGGAGGAGACGCAGAAGCTGCGCACCGCCCTGCTGTCGTCGCTGTCGCACGACCTGCGCACGCCGCTCGCCGGCATCCGGGGCGCGGCCGAGACGCTGCGCCGCGCCTGGACGCAGCTCGACGCCGCGACGCGCGCCGACCTGCTGCGCGCGATCGAGGACGACACCGCGCGCATGACGCAGTTCCTGGCGAACATCATGGACATGACGCGGCTGGAGACGGGCGAGATCACGCCCCGCGCGGTCCCGGTCGCGCTGCACGATCTGGTGCCGGCGGCGATCGCGCGCGTCGCGGGCGCCCGCGACGCGGTGCTCGACCTGCCGCCCGACCTGCCGCCTGTCGTGGCCGACCCGGCGCTGCTGGAGCAGGTCCTGGTCAACGTGCTCGACAATGCCGTGCGCCACGGCCTCGGCGCCGGCATCACGGTCAGCGCGCTGGTGGCGGGCGGGCGCGTCGTGCTGCGCGTCGCCGACCAGGGGCCGGGCATCGCGGCGGCCGACCTGCCGCATGTCTTCGACAGCTTCTACCGCGCGCGGCGCGGCGACCGGACGCAGCCGGGCACCGGGCTCGGCCTTGCCATCGCGCGCGGCCTGATGGGTGCCATGGGCGGCGAGATCACGGCGCAGAGCCCGCGCCCGGACCGGCCGGGCGGCACGCTGATCAGCCTGCGCCTGCCGGTCGCCGCGGAGACGCGCCGATGACCGGGGCGCGCGTGCTGGTGATCGACGACGAGCGGCAGATCCACCGCTTCCTCAAGCCCGCGCTGGAGGCGGCGGGCTATGCCGTCGAACAGGCGGAGACGGCGGCCGAGGGGCTGCGTCTGGCGGCCTCGCGCGCGCCGGACGCGGTGCTGCTCGATCTCGGCCTGCCGGATCAGGACGGGCACGAGGTGCTGGCCCGGCTGCGCGCCTTCAGCGCGGTGCCGGTCATCATCCTGTCGGCCCGTGACCGCGAGGCGGAGAAGATCGCCGCCCTCGACGCCGGGGCCGACGACTACGTGGAAAAGCCGTTCGGCGTGGGCGAGCTGCTGGCCCGCATCCGCGCCGCCCTGCGTCACCGGCTGGCGGCGCAGGGGCATGACGGGCCGTTCGTCGCCGGGCCTCTGGAAATCGACTTCGCCCGCCGTGCGGTGCGGGTGGAGGGGCGGCCGGTCACCCTCAGCCCGCGCGAATACGCCCTGCTCGACCTGCTGGCGCGCAATGCCGGCCGGGTGATGACGCACCGGCAGCTGCTGACCGCCGTATGGGGGCCGGCGCATGCGGGGGACGTGCAGTATCTGCGCGTCTATGTCGGGCATCTCCGCCAGAAGCTCGGCGGTGCCGGCACGAAGCTGGCGACCGAGCCGGGCGTCGGCTACCGGCTGGCCGAGGACTGACCTCCCGGCCCGCGCCGGTATTCGCCCGTCTGCCACAGCAGCACCAGCGCCGGCGCCACGATGCCGATCGACGCCGCCCCGCCCCAGCCGCCGACCGCATAGGCCCAGGCGCCGAGCGCCGATCCCGCCGCGCCCGCCGCGAAGAACGCCGCCATGAACAGCCCGTTCAGCCGCGCCCGCACCGCGTCGCCGAGCGCGAAGATCGCCC
>NZ_BANB01001071.1 GCF_000964365.1 Acidisphaera rubrifaciens HS-AP3
TCGACGATCGCCGTGCCGGTCATGTCCGGGAACAGCGTCGCGGCGGTGAGGATCACCGACAGCATGATCAGCACCCAGATCACGGCGCCGGTGAACAGGTTGAGCCAGCGCCCGTTCACCCAGGGGCCGAGCACCGCGCGGTCGTTGCAGAGCAGCAGCAGGAACACGGTGGCCGACGGCAGCAGCACGCCCGCCAGCGTCTGCACCGCGTTGGTCAGCAGGCCGAGCAGCGCGTCGCTGCCGAACACGACGAGCACCGCGGCGACCGCGATCAGCCCGGCATAGACCACGTAGAAGCCGAGCGCGTCGGTCGGCCGGCGGTGCAGCGAGTGACGCAGGGACAGCACGTCGCCGATCGCATAGGCGGTCGAGAGCGAAACCGCGGACGCCCCGATGATGCTGGCGTCGAGCAGCGCGAGCGCGAACATCACGCCCGCCGCGCGGCCGGCATACGCCTCCAGCCCCGTCGCCACGGCGCCGGCGTCGGTGAAGTGGCCGAACCCCGCGGTGCCGTGGAACGCCACCGCCGTGAACGACATCATGGCCACCGCGCCGACCATCACGAACACGATCCCGATCCACAGATCGGCCTTTTCATAGGCCATGAAGCGGGGCGTGATCCGCTTGTCGATGACATAGCTCTGCTGGAAGAAAAGCTGCCACGGCGCGACCGTCGTGCCGACGATGGCGATGACCAGCAGCATCACGTCCGACAGGTTGCCGTCGGCGGGAAAGCGCGGCACGAACAGTCCCTGCGCGATCGTCGCGGCCGGCGGGTGCGCGAGGACGAAGATCGGCACCAGCAGCAGGCTGAAGAAGCACAGCGCCAGCGAGAAACGCTCGAAGCGCCGGAAGCTGCCGGTGCTCGCGGCGCTGATCACGACGCCGGCGGCGACGACGATCCCCCAGATGCGCGGCACGCCCAGATAGCCGAGGGCGAGGTTGATGCCGATGAACTCGGTGACGATGGTCAGCCCGTTCAGCAGGAACAGGTCGATGACGCTGAACGCGCCCCAGAACTTGCCGAAGCGCTCCAGGATCAGCCGCGCATGCCCGACGCCGGTCACGGCGCCGAGGCGGAGCACCATTTCCTGGTTCACGTACAGCACGGGCACCAGCAGCAGCAGCGTCCACAGCAGCGTCGTGCCGTAGTTCTGCCCGGCCTGGCTGTAGGTCGAGAACGCGCCGGCGTCGTTGTCGCCGACCATGACGATGAGGCCCGGCCCGACGATCGCGAGCAGGGTGGTCAGCCGCGCCTTCCAGGTACGGCGCGGATGCAGATCGCCGTGGGCGATCGTGCCGAGGGCGCCCTCGATGTCGCCGACATGGGCGGGATCGAGAACGGCGGGGCGGGCAGGCTTGATGAGGAGGAGGTCGGACATGGCGGACCCTCGAACGGCTCGTCGGCGATGTGACGGTCTCCCGGCGTGTCCTGGCGGACGCGCGGGAACGGCGGACTACGCGGGGGGCGCCGCGGCGTGCGGCGCGGCGTGTCAGTCCGGCGGGGGTCGCGACTGTCCGGGCGAGGCGGTCGCCGCCGCGG
>NZ_BANB01001070.1 GCF_000964365.1 Acidisphaera rubrifaciens HS-AP3
TATTGGGGAAGATGTCGGTGGGCGTGCGGATGGCCGCGAGCGTGCCGAAGATGACGATGACGAGGGCAAGCACGATGAACGTATAGGGTCGCTGAAGAGCGATCCGGACCAGTGCGACCACGCGTCAGCCCCCGTCTGGTAATGGGTCGCCGGGCGCGCCGCTTGGCCCGCGGCCGCGCCCGGATACGCCGCCCAGCCATGCTGCGCTGCGGCGGCCGGAAACTAGGTCGGTCGCACGGTCACGTGCCACTAGATTAATCTTTAGCGATATCAAGCCTATGCGAGCCCCTGTATGCCTGTCTGACATGCGTCACGCGCCGATCGGCGTTGTATGCCGGCCGACACCGCTTTGGACCTGCCCCACGCGGCGGTGGACGATCGAGAACACGGTGGGAACAAAGAACAGCGTGGCGATGGTCGCGCAGATCAGGCCCCCGATCACGGCCCGTCCGAGCGGGGCGTTCTGATCGGTGCTCAGCGCCATCGGGCCCATGCCGATGATCATGGCAAGCGCCGTCATCAGCACCGGACGGAAGCGGGTGAAACCGGCCTGCAACGCCGCCGCCACCGCGTCGCCGCGTTCGGTGAGCTGTTCGCGGGCGAAGCTGACCACCAGGATGCTGTTGGCGGTGGCCACGCCCATGCACATGATGGCACCGGTGAGGGCCGGGACCGACAGGGTGGTCCGGGTGATGAACAGCATCCAGACGATCCCGGCGAGCGCCGCCGGCAGGGCGGTGATGATGACGAAGGGGTCGATCCAGGACTGGAAGTTGACGACAATCAGCAGATAGATCAGCACGATCGCGAAAGCGAGGCCGCTGAACAGCTGGTTATAGGCGGCCCGCATCGTGTGCGCCTGACCGCGCAACACCACGAGCGAGCCTTTCGGCGCCTGGCCCCTGGTCTCGTCCAGCACGTCCTGGACATCGGCGGTCACGGCGCCGAGGTCGCGGTCCTGCACGGCGGCATAGATGTCGACCACCGGTTGGACATTATAGTGTGACACGACCCCGGCGGTCTGCGTGCGCGAGACGGCGGCGATGGCGCCGAGCAGCTCCATCCCCGTCGGCGCGGTGACCGGGACGTTGTTCAGCTCCCCGATCGTGTCGACATAGAATTGCGGCGTCTGCACGACGATCGGATAGGACACGCCGTTCTT
>NZ_BANB01001069.1 GCF_000964365.1 Acidisphaera rubrifaciens HS-AP3
GGGACGCGCCCGACGCGGCGGCGGGATCGGACGGGGGCGGGCCGCCGGGCGCGACCGGGCGCTCGGCGAAGCGGCCGTGCTGGAGCAGCCGGTCGTACAGCACGATCGCGCCGGCGACCGCCAGATTGAGGGCGAAGCGCGTCGGGATGCGCACGACATGGCGGCACCGCGCGAGCAGGGCGGGCGACAGACCCGACCGCTCCGGGCCGAGCACATAGGCCGCGCTGAGCGGGTGGCGGAAGGACGGCAGGTCGACCGCGTCGTCGGCGAGTTCGATGCCGACCAGCACGCAGCGCTGCGGCAGCGCCACGGCGGCGACGTCGTCGAAGCGCCACAGCGGCAGATGTGCCGGCGTGTCCGCCGTATCGGCCTGCCGTGCCGCGCGGGCGTCGTAGCCGGCATTGATGCCGAAGCAGAACGCGGCGCCGAACGCATGGGCGGTGCGCAGCACGGCCCCGAGATTGGCCGATTTGGACACGCCCTCGACGCCCAGCCCGAAATAGCCGCGTGCCTGTCGCATCGGCGCGGTCTATGCCCCGCCCCGATGGCTGGCAACCGGATGGCTGGCGACATGAACGATTCCCCCGCCCGTGCCGCCGG
>NZ_BANB01001068.1 GCF_000964365.1 Acidisphaera rubrifaciens HS-AP3
CGCCCAGTCCGGCAATCGCCAGGGCACTCGCTTCCGTCCCGCCGGAGGTGAACACCACGTCGGCCGGGGCGGCGCCGAAGCGGGCGGCGATCGCCTCGCGTGCATCCTCCAGCATCCGCCGCGCGTGCCGACCGGCGGCGTGGACCGAGGCCGGGTTGCCGCCGGCATCCAGCGCCGCGAGGGCGGCCGCGCGCGCCTCGGGCCGCAGCGGCTCGGTGGCGTTGGCGTCGAGATAGACGCTCACGCGGCGTCCGCTGGACGCGGCGTCGTGCGGGCGGGCACGCGCCCTTCGATGACGTCGGCGAGGGTCACGCGCTCAAGGAAATGGCGGATCTCGCTGCCGAGCGCGTCCCACAGATCGTGCGTCAGGCACTGCGCGCCGGGCTCGCCGGCGGGACAGCCTGGACCGCCGGTGTGGCAGCCGGTGGTGCGCAGCTCCTCCTCGGCGGCGAGGACGATGTCGGCGATGGTGACCTGCCCGGCCGGCCGGGCGAGCCGGTAGCCGCCGCCCGGACCGCGCACGGCGCACAGCAG
>NZ_BANB01001067.1 GCF_000964365.1 Acidisphaera rubrifaciens HS-AP3
GGGCCGGCGGCCCGGCGGGACGGCACGGCCATGCGCGCGCCGGCCGCGGACATGGCCGGTCCGTCGCGCGTTACGCTCCGGTCTGGGCGCGCCCGGCGCAGGTGGACATGATCGCCGCCGCGCAGCACGCCGTGGCCGGCGAGGAAGGCTGGTATTTCTGGGACTGGTCCGCCGCGATGGGCGGGCCGTGCGCCATGGTCCGCTGGGTGGGCGAGCATCTGGGCCGGGGCGATCATGTCCACATGACCGCCGCCGGCTATGCCGACAGCGCCGACTTTCTGTTCGACGACCTCATGCACCGCTACGACGCGTGGCGGGCGCCCGCCGCTAGGGCGCGCCCGGATCGCGG
>NZ_BANB01001066.1 GCF_000964365.1 Acidisphaera rubrifaciens HS-AP3
GGGTGCGGCTGCGCGCCGACGACGACGCGCAGCCCACGGTCGGCGACGTGGTGGAGGTCCGGGCGCTGCTGCGCACGCCCGCGCCGCCCGTCTATCCGGGCGCCTGGGACCTGCAGCGCGATGCGTTCTTCGCGGGCCTGGGGGCCGGCGGTATGGCGCTGGGCCCGGTCACGCGCATCGCCCCGGGCGTGCCCTCCGGTCCCGCGCGGACGCTGCGGGCGCTGCGCGACACGATCGCCGCGCGCATCCTGGCCGGCCTTCCGGGCAGCGCCGGGGCGATCGGCGCGACATTGCTCACGGGCCATACGGGCGCGATCCCCGAGACGGACCGCGCGGCGTTCCGCGATTCCGGCCTCGCGCACCTGCTGGCGGTCGCCGGCCTGCATGTCGGAATCGTCTTGGGCCTGCTGCTCGGGGCGACGCGGTTCCTGCTCGCCCGCTCGGCCTACGCGGCGCTGTTCTGGCCGTGCAAGCAGATCGCGGCGATCACGGCGCTCGCGGCGGGCGGGGCCTATCTGCTGCTGACCGGCGCGCATGTGCCGATCATGCGCAGCTTCGCGATGGCGACGCTGTTCACCCTGGCGGTGCTGACCGGCCGGCGCGCGGTGTCGCTGCGCGGCCTCGGCATCGCGGCGGTGGTGATCCTGCTGGTGGCGCCGTGGGAAGTGGGCGGCGTCAGTTTTCAGATGAGCTTCTCGGCCGTGCTCGCGCTGATCGCGGGGTACGAGGCGCTGCGCGGGCCGCTGCGGCGGCTGCAGGGCGACGGCGCGACCTGGCGGCGGCTGCTGTCGCATATCGTGGCGCTGGCGCTGACCAGCATCCTCGCCGGCACGGCGTCGGCTCCCTTCGCCGCCTATCATTTCGGGCGGGTGCAGAGCTGGTTCGTGCTCGCCAACCTTGTCGCCGTGCCGCTGACGGCGAGCTGGATCATGCCGTGGGGCCTTGCCTCGCTCGCCCTGATGCCGCTGCATCTCGAGCGGCTGGCGCTGGTGCCGATGGGCTGGGGCATCGACGCCGTGCTGTGGGTCGCGCATGGCGTCTCCGACATGCCGGATGCCGTGTGGCAGGTGCCGCACGCGCCCGGATGGGGGCTCGCGGTGCTGTCCGCGGGCCTCGCGTGGCTCGGCATCTGGCGCCTGCGCTGGCGGCTCGCCGGACTGGCGGCGATCGCGCTCGGTCTCGCGTCGCCGCTGCTCGACCGGCCGCCCGATCTGCTCGTCTCGCCCGATGCGCGGGTGATCGCGCTGCGCACGCCCGAGGGGGCGTATGCCGAGATGGCCCCCGGTGCCGGGCGGTTCGTGCGCGATTCCTATGCGCAGTATCTGGCCGTGCCGGCGCTGCGGCGGCTGCCGGAGAGCGGCGCCGTCGCCGAGGGGCGGGCCGTCTGTGCGGCCGATGGCTGCCGGCTGCGGGCCGCGCCGGACGGGCC
>NZ_BANB01001065.1 GCF_000964365.1 Acidisphaera rubrifaciens HS-AP3
CCGGCAGCGCCAGCAGGCCGCCGGCCAGAAGCAGTCCGATCACCGGCAGCGCCGCGCCGACCAGCAGCCCGGCGGCAATGCCGCCAGCCGCCAGCGTCATCACCTCGAACAGCATGACGGTGAACACCAGACGCGCGGACGCGCCGAGGCAGCGCAGCGTCGCGATGGTCCGCCCGCGCGCCTCCAGCCATGCCCGCACGCCGTTGGCGACGCCGATGCCACCCACCAGCAGCGCCGTCAGCCCCACCAGCGTCAGGAACTGCCCGGCCTGTTCGATGAACCGGTCGAGCCCCGGCCCGGCATGCGCGCGGTCGCGGATGCGCCAGCCGGTATCCGGAAAGGCCGCCCGCAGCGCCGCGATCACGGACGCGGGGTCGTCGCCCGGGCGCAGCACGGCGCGCAGCGCGTAGCTGACGAACGAGCCGGGGACGATCAGGTGCGTGGCCGGCAGGTCGGCCAGCCGGATCAGCGCCCGCGGCGCGAGGGCGGTGCCGGCGATCCGGTCGGGCTCGGACGTCAGCGCCGCGACCAGCGGCAGCC
>NZ_BANB01001064.1 GCF_000964365.1 Acidisphaera rubrifaciens HS-AP3
GCCGCCCCGCGCGA
Source organism: Acidisphaera rubrifaciens HS-AP3 (assembly GCF_000964365.1). Classification (GTDB taxonomy): domain Bacteria; phylum Pseudomonadota; class Alphaproteobacteria; order Acetobacterales; family Acetobacteraceae; genus Acidisphaera; species Acidisphaera rubrifaciens. The sequence continues at coordinate 15 of NZ_BANB01001064.1, forward strand.
CGAGCCCCGCGCGCAGCGCGCAGGCCTCATCCAGATCGAGCACCGCTCGCGGCAGGGTGGCGCAGGCACGGTCGAGCGCGGCGAGCCGGTCCCACGCGCCGCGCCCCTCCGCGCCGCTCGCCGGCCATGCCGGCAGGACCGACAGCAGCGGATGTGCCAGCCGGTCCTCGTCGCATCCGGCCAGCATGAAATGCTCGAGACCGCAGCGGAACTGCCCGTCGCGCACCGCCTGGTGCACATCGGGGTTGGTGTCGAGGTAGAACGCCTCGTCATACCACCACAGGTCGATCGCGAGCGACGTCGGGCCGTGCAAAAGCAGCGCCGCCTCGTCCTGGGCATCGAGGCCGAGCCTCCCGAACCCCGGCAGGTTGGAGCGTTCCTCCGCGACGCCATAGAGAATGAAGTGGTGAAAGCCCGACCGGAAGGCGCCCGCCCGCACCGCGTCGGCGACGTCCGGGAAGCGGGCCCGGTAGCGTTCCTCGTCGAACAGCCCGTTGGGCGACAGCGCCAGCGCCGCGCAGTGATCGAGATAGAACTCGAACAGCTCGTAGTCCGACAGCGCCGCCAGCCGCGGATACGCGCCCTGATACCGCCCGCGCACAAAGCCTGCGTTGAACCAAGCGTTCGGCACGATGCGGCGCGCCGGCGGCGTTTCGTACAGCGCACGCAACAGGTCCGGCGCCGCCACCGGCCGGCGCTCGCGCAGCGCATAGGCCCGCATCGCATGGGCGGGCTGAATCAGGAACGACGGCGCACGCCCCTCGTCGCGACCCAGCGTACGGAAATGATGGATCGGATCAAAATCCGGCCGCGCCGCCGCTGCCGCGCGCAGGTCCGCGTACTGCGCGACATAGCTCGGCGGATCGATCAACCGCTCCAGGAACGCCGCGAACGTCGGACCAGGCGTCGTCACGTCCGTTACCCCGGCAGTGATCGGGTCCGGCGTCGCCCCGCCGGGCGACCCATCGTTGTCTTCCTTCACCGACCGTGTTTCGCTTCCTGCCCCGTGCAGGCTATGATACGGCCGGCCTCGTCCAGGCGAAAGGAACGTCCGCAAGGATGACCGACCCCGACACCTATTTCCGCCAGGCGGCCGCGGCCGCCTATGCCGGACAGCTCACGCCCGCGTTCCAGTCCGCCCTCGCCGCCCGCTTCGCCGACGTTGCGGAGACGGACTGCGAGTTCGTGCACACCGTCGATCTCGGCGGCGGCCGCAACATCGACGGGGCCCTCGACCTGCGCGGGATCGAGGACGCGCAGCTCGGCGA
>NZ_BANB01001063.1 GCF_000964365.1 Acidisphaera rubrifaciens HS-AP3
TCATCACCGCCAACTACGTCTTCGGCCAGCAGCTCCAGCGCGACACCACCCGCTTCGTGGAGGCCGCGCACGGCAAGGTGCTCGGCTCGGCGATGTATCCGTTCCCCGAGACCTCGGATTTCTCGTCCTTCCTGGTGCAGGCGCAGTCGAGCGGGGCAAAGGTCGTCGGCTTCTGCAACGCCGGCGCCGACACGGTCAATTCGGTCAAGCAGGCGCATGAGTTCGGTCTGGCGGCGAGCGGCGTGAAGCTCGCCGCGATGCTCGCCTCGCTCAACGTCATCGACAGCCTCGGGCTGGAGGCGGCGCAGGGGCTGCTGCTGACGGAAAGCTTCTACTGGGACATGAACGACCGCACCCGCGCCTTCACCAAGCGGCTGCTGCCGACCTCCGACGGCAAGCCCGCGAACATGGTGCAGGCCGGCGTCTATTCCGGCGCGATCCACTACCTGAAGGCGGTGCAGGCGGTCGGTCCGGCGGTGGCCAAGCAGAACGGCGCCGCCGTCATCGCGCAGATGAAGAAGATGCCGACCGACGACGACGCCTATGGCCGCTGC
>NZ_BANB01001062.1 GCF_000964365.1 Acidisphaera rubrifaciens HS-AP3
GGATGGCCACAATCGGCATCGACGGGGGTGCGCGTGCCGACCTTCAGTCGAACGGCACCTGGCGAGGGCATGGCAGCGACCGTCCAGGTCCGGCCGCCATCGGCCGAGGAAATCGTGGCTGCCGCCGGCGCCGGTCCGGACTGCCGGACGGCGGTTTCAAGGCGGCACGGCTCCGCCGTGGTCGGGGGCAGCGCCGGCGTGTTGTCACAGACGACGGTCCAATCTTCCTGCCCCGCTCCCTCGCCGCGATGGACGGCATGATGGCCGTGGCGGGCGGCGCGCTGGGCATAGGTACGGCCCCGGTCCGTGGCGGCGGTGTGCGTGGCGCAGCCCGCCAGCAGCAGAACCCCGCCGGCCGCAGCCCTTGCCATCAACGTCCGAACCATCGGTGCGCCTCTCCTGCCGGGGCCAACGCAGCACGGCCGCCCCGCGTTCCGCCGCTGGCCGCGCCGCCGTTCAGCCGCCGATCGCCG
>NZ_BANB01001061.1 GCF_000964365.1 Acidisphaera rubrifaciens HS-AP3
CGGCGCGCGCGGCGGCGGCAGGCTGGGGCGCGCGGTCGGGCATGCGGTCGGATGGCACGGGCGGCACTATAGCGCGCAACGCCGCCGCCCGGCTCAGGATGCAGCGCACAAAACACCCATGCGGCCTGCTACCCTGGCGCCGTCTGCGAATCGGAGGCGTGCATGGCCGTCGTCATCACCGTCGCGCAACAGAAGGGCGGCGCCGGCAAGACGATGCTGGCGGCCAACCTCGCCGCCGTCTTCGCCGAGGGCGCGCGCGTCGCCATCCTCGACATCGACCCACAGCGCA
>NZ_BANB01001060.1 GCF_000964365.1 Acidisphaera rubrifaciens HS-AP3
ACGGCGCGCAAGGACGGCATCGAAGACGTTGACGATATGAGCAAGCGTCGCGATGGCAAGCAGGAAGACATGGAACCGACGATGACGGCGGCGGATCGGTTGGAGGCCGAACGCAAGCGGAATAGCGGTTACGCGGCGGCGCAGTCGCGAGCCGATCAGGTCGC
>NZ_BANB01001059.1 GCF_000964365.1 Acidisphaera rubrifaciens HS-AP3
CCGAGACCAAGCCGGCGCCCGAGAATGCGGCGCTCGAAAAGCTCGTTACGATGATGCAGGACATGCACAAGGGCGTTGATGCCCTCGCGGCGCGGCTTGACAAGCTGGAAACGGCGCGCAAGGACGGCATCGAAGACGTTGACG
>NZ_BANB01001058.1 GCF_000964365.1 Acidisphaera rubrifaciens HS-AP3
CCAGATCAGCGGCGAGGTCGGCGCCGGCGATTTCTTCGTCGATCCCTGGGGCGTGCTGCGCCGCCGGCGCGAGCGCGAGGTGGCGCCCTACCTCTATGCCGGCGTGCAGCTCATCGCCCCGGCGCTGCTCGACGGCATGGCACCCGGCGCCTTCAGCATGAACCGCTGCTGGGACCGGGCGCTGGCCGCCGGCCGGCTGCGCGCGGTGGTGCATGACGGGCTGTGGTTCCACCTCTCCACCCCGCCCGACCTGCGCGATGCGGAAGCGGTGCTTGCCGCCGGCATCACCGGACAGACGACATGAACATCGCCTCGATCCCGGCGGGCGAGCCGTTCCTCGACGCCGTCGCCCGCGCCTGGCTCGACGCGCACGCGGCGGCGCCGGAGGCCGGGCTGATCCTGCTGCCGACCCGCCGCGCCGCCCGCGCGCTGGCCGAGGCATT
>NZ_BANB01001057.1 GCF_000964365.1 Acidisphaera rubrifaciens HS-AP3
CGACGTCAACCGACACGCCCGCGCCCTCATCACGCGCGCCCTCTACACGTTGGAAACCGCGCCGCCCGGCCAACGCCATTACGCACTCCGGCGCGCTGCCTGCACGCTCGGCGGCGTCATGCACGCGGCAGGCTTTACCGAGGCTGAGGCGGCCCAGCACCTGCTGGACGCCGCCGCAAGGGCCGGGGCGGAAGACATGCGCAACGCCGCCTCGACCGTCGCCAGCGGCCTCGCCTGGGGCGCCGCACGGCCGATGGAGCTGGGCCGGTGAGCGAA
>NZ_BANB01001056.1 GCF_000964365.1 Acidisphaera rubrifaciens HS-AP3
GGCCCCGGGTTGGCCGGCGGGCGGCGTCATGGCGCCGTCTGCGGTCTGATCGAGCACGCGCCCTCCTGTCGCCAGGCGCGGCGGCCGGGCTGCCCGGCATTCGCCGGTTGACGCGACGCGCCCGCCAAATCTTCAATCGGAGGTTACGGAGACACGCGAGTTTCTGTCAATCTTGAGTTGTATGAATGATATGGAAAACAATTCCAGGACGTGGCACGCTCCGCCGTCATCTGGCACAGGGACCCGCATGCTGCCCCGCCGGCACCTCCTCGCGGTCCTGACCGGCCTCGCCGCTGCCGGCTGCGCCGGGCCGGGGGCGGACCTGCCGCTGCTGCCCGCGCCCAACATCGCGGACTACCGGCTCGGCGCCGGGGATCAGGTACGGATCATCACCTATGGCGAGGAACAGCTCACCGGGGAGTTCCGGGTCAACGACGCCGGCGCCATCGCCCTGCCGCTGGTCGGCAGCGTCCAGGCCGCCGGGCTGACCACCGGCGGGCTGGAGAAAGCGGTCACCACCGCGCTGACCCGCGCGCAGCTCTACCGCAACCCGTCCGTCACGGTGGAGATCACCGCCTATCGGCCGATCTACGTCCTCGGCGAGGTCAACAAGCCGGGGCAGTACCCCTATCAGCCGGGCATGACCGTCGTCACCGCCGTCGCGGTCGCGGGCGGCTTCACCTACCGCGCGATCGAGGATTACGCCGACATCGTCCGCACCACCGGCAAGACGCCGACGGAGGGCCGGGCGCTGCGCAGCAGCTACGTCCAGCCCGGCGACGCCGTGACCATCTACGAACGGCGGTTCTGATCCGCCTCAGCCGCCCGCGCCGCCCGCCACCGCCGCCGCGGCGATGATCGCCAGCACCACCGCCGCCACCGCCGCCAGCCGCCAGTCGCGCGC
>NZ_BANB01001055.1 GCF_000964365.1 Acidisphaera rubrifaciens HS-AP3
CGGCCGGGCGAGATCAGCCTCGCGCATCGCGGCGTGCTGTTCCTCGACGAGCTGCCCGAGTTCGCCCGCCAGGTGGTGGAGTCACTGCGCCAGCCGCTGGAGACGGGCCGCACCACCGTCGCCCGGGCCGCGGCCCACGTCACCTATCCGGCG
>NZ_BANB01001054.1 GCF_000964365.1 Acidisphaera rubrifaciens HS-AP3
ATCACGCTCGCCGCGCTGGACCGGCAAATGCTGGCCGAGCGCCACACGCTCAACGCGCTGCTCGGCCTCGCGCCCGACGTCGTCCTGCCGCTCGCGTCCCGCGCGGTGGTCCCGCCGCTCGACCCGCAGGCGGTGCGACGCGCGCTGCCGGCACTCGCGCAGCACCGGCCCGATCTCGTCGCGCTGCGCTACGGCTATCAGGCCCAGGAGGAAAAGGTGCGCGCCGCGATCATCGGCCAGTTTCCCAATCTGCTGCTCGGCATCGCCTATGGCCGCGACAACACCAACGACTATTCGATCGGCCCGCAGCCGAGCGGTGACATCCCGATCTTCGACCGCAACCAGGGCAACATCGCGATCGAGCGCGCG
>NZ_BANB01001053.1 GCF_000964365.1 Acidisphaera rubrifaciens HS-AP3
CCTGCATCTGGATGCCTCGCTCGGCCATCTGCCGGTGCCGGCGGGGCGGCTGGCCGTGGTGTCGCAATCGACCGCGCTGTGCCGCGCCCTGCTGGACTGGGCCGGGCCGAACGGCGTGGGTTTCAGCCATATCGTCGGCCTCGGCGGCAACGCCGATCTCGGCTTCGGCGCCGTGCTCGACTGGCTGTCGCACGATCCGG
>NZ_BANB01001052.1 GCF_000964365.1 Acidisphaera rubrifaciens HS-AP3
CTCGATACGCGGCTTGAAGGCGTTCGGGTCGATCGTGGCGAGCAGAACCCCGACCGCGGCGAGCGGCAGGACGATCACCGCCGCCAGGGCGATCAGCAGCCAGCGGGTGCGGCGTCGCATGGCCTCAACCGGTCCGCGCGGTCCGTCGCGCCGGCCGCGGCGCCGGTGCGGTGAACCCGAGGGTGCGGAACGTCTCGCGCATATGGGCGGGCAGCGGCGCCTCGACCTCCAGCACCCCGCCGGCGGGGTGCGGCAGGCGGAGCGCGCGGGCATGCAGGTGCAACGTGTCGGACAGCCCCTCCACCGTCGCGGCGAAGGCGTTGTTCTGATCCGGCCGGGCATAGGTGACGTCGCCCAGGATCGGCGCGCCGATCGCGACGCAGTGCACGCGCAGCTGATGCGTCCGCCCCGTCAGGGGCCGCAGCTCCAGCCAGGCGAGCTTGCGTCCGGCATGGTCGAGCACGCGGTAGTCGGTGATCGCCCGCGCGGCGTCCGGGTCGTCGGGCGTGGCGGGCTCGCTGCGCTCGCCGCCATAGGCGCCGTGCGCGCCCTCGATCCGCCGCAGCGGCAGGTCGATCCGCCCCTCGTCCACGGGCGGGCGGCGGGCGACAACGGCCCAGTAGGTCTTTTCCATGTCGCGGCTGCGGAA
>NZ_BANB01001051.1 GCF_000964365.1 Acidisphaera rubrifaciens HS-AP3
GCGTGGCGGAGCCCGTTTGTAGCCGATCCCGGGGCGGCCAAAAGCGCCGGAGACCACCACAGGTTGCAATTAGCCAAAGTTTTTTAACCAATTCACGTTATGGTTGTGGGTTGTTTAGTGAACAAAACCACGTGAGGCGCCGCCGGCGCGGCGGCGGCAAATGCCGGGGCCGCATCATTCATGCGACGAGTCGCGAGTCTTTCGAGTCGCTTAGCGCCCGGACATGAAGTGTGCCGGCAACAGCCTGTGGACAAAACTGTCCACAGGCCGCGTGCCGGCATGATGTTTCATCCTGCGAAATGGCCTAGCCGCGCCCGATGAACGGCATCTTGGTCGCCATCACGGTCATGAATTGCACGTTCGCATCGAGCGGCATGTCCGCCATGAACAGGATCGAGCGGCCGACATGGCCGGCGTCCATGGTCGGTTCCACCGCCACGCTGCCGTCCGCCTGCGGCACGCCGGTCGCCATGCGCGCCGTCATCGGCGTCGCCGCGTTGCCGATGTCGATCTGGCAGCAGGCGATGTCGAACGCCCGCCCGTCGAGGGCGATCGACTTCGTCAGGCCGGTGACCGCGTGCTTGGTCGCCGTGTACGGCGCGGAGCCAGGGCGCGGCGCGTGGGCGGAGATCGAGCCGTTGTTGATGATCCGCCCGCCGCGCGGCGTCTGGTCGCGCATCAGGCGAAAGGCGGCGCGGGCGCACAGGAACATGCCGTTGAGGTTGACCTCCACCACCTCGCGCCAGGCGGCGTAGTCCAGGTCGCCGAAATTGGTGGAGGCGAGGCCGCCGCCGGCATTGTTGAACAGCACGTCCACGCGCCCCGCCGCGTCGCGGACGGCGGCGAAC
>NZ_BANB01001050.1 GCF_000964365.1 Acidisphaera rubrifaciens HS-AP3
GCTGCGGGAGGCGGCGGAGAAAAGCTGGCACGTCAAGCGGCTGGTCGGCATGACCCCGGCACAGCTCGACGCCGAATGGCGGGCCAATTCCATCGCCCTGCCGGGCGGCGCGCGCGGCTATGTCCCGGACACCCGGCTGTGGCGGTTGGCCCTGTCGTTGCGCGCGTTCCGCGCCGCGATGGCCGGCCCCGCCGCCGCGCCGGGCCCGGGCCTGCTGCCCGCGCGGGCCAT
>NZ_BANB01001049.1 GCF_000964365.1 Acidisphaera rubrifaciens HS-AP3
GGCGGTGGCGCCGGGCGGCGCCGCGGCGGCCGAGGGCGAGGTGATCGGCGCCAGCGCCGCGATGCGCGAGGTGCAGAAGACGATCGGCAAGCTTGCGGACAGCGACGCGACCGTGCTGCTGCTCGGCGAGACGGGCACCGGCAAGGAGGTGGTCGCGCGCGCGATCCATCGCCACGGCCGCCGCGCCGCCGCGCCATTCGTCGCCGTCAACTGCGCGGCGATCCCGGGCGAGTTGCTGGAGAGCCTGCTGTTCGGCCATGTGCGCGGCGCCTTCACCGGGGCGGCGGCGGATCGCGCCGGATCGTTCCGCGAGGCCGATCGCGGCACGCTGTTCCTCGACGAGATCGGCGACATGGACCTCGCCATGCAGGCGAAGTTGCTGCGCGTGCTGCAGGAGCGCGTGGTCACGCCGCTCGGCGGCCGGCCGGTCGGTGTGGACGTGCGGCTGATCGCGGCGACGCATCGCGACCTCGACGCGCTGGTGCGCGACGGGCGGTTCCGCGAGGATCTGTATTACCGGCTCGGCGTCGTGCCGCTGCGGCTGCCGCCGCTGCGCGAGCGGCTGGCCGACATCGTGCCGCTTGCCGAGCATTTCCTTGCCGGCGCG
>NZ_BANB01001048.1 GCF_000964365.1 Acidisphaera rubrifaciens HS-AP3
GCCAGACGGGGCGCCAGACGGGGCGGCCGAGGGGGCGGCCGTGGGGGCTTGCGTAGTGTCGGCGGCGCGGGCGGGCACGGCGGCGAGCGCCGTGGCGGCCAGCAGCGTGCACAGGGTCGCGGGGACCGCTGGGAGACGTCGGGTCATTTGGACTCCAGATTGTTGTCGGGCGCCGAGTCGACCGACATGTGCTTCGGCCCGCTGCCGCCCGCGTGCGGATAGGTCTCGCACACCCGGCTGCTGGTGCCGAAAAACGCCTGGCACTGCGCATAGGTGGGCGGGCCCTTGCCCTTCAGGTCTTCGTCCACGTATTTCGCGACCGTCAGGATGTCGTGCGGCCGCAGCCACTTGATCGGCGCCGCCACCTTCTGGTCGGGCGGGATGTCGCCCGCCTTCAGCCCGTAGCAATGCCCGTCCGAATAGGCATCTTCCTGGAAATGCGGCATGCCCGTGCCGGGCCGGCCGCAGGTGACGGTCATCACGATGGCGTTGTAGTCGAGCTGCGTCTGACGCAGGTTGGCCGCGGCGCCGCCATAGCCGCCGCCGCCCTGCCCGTCCCATTTGTGGCAGCCGACGCAGTTGGCCGCCTTGTAGATGCGCATCCCCTCCGCGAGGTCGCCGGCCGAGGCCGGGATCTGGCTGGCATCGCCGCCGCCGCCGCCCTCGGC
>NZ_BANB01001047.1 GCF_000964365.1 Acidisphaera rubrifaciens HS-AP3
CCGTTCCTGATCCGCGCGGCGGTGATCGAGGGGGTGGCGACGGCGACCGAGGTCTCGACCATCGGCATCTTCTATTCGGTGCTGGCGGGGCTGCTGATCTATCGCCGGTTCGACTGGCGACGGCTGTATCCGATGCTGATCGAGACGGCGTCGCTGTCGGGCGCGATCCTGCTGATCATCGGCACGGCGACGGCGATGGGATGGGCGCTGACGCAGTCGGGCTTTTCGCGCGAGCTGGCGCGGGCGGTGACGTCGATGCCGGGCGGTGTGGCCGGCTTCATGGCGGCGTCGATCCTGGCCTTCGTCGTCCTCGGCAGCGTGCTGGAGGGGATACCGGCGATCGTGCTGTTCGGCCCGCTGCTGTTCCCGGCGGCGCGCGCGGTGGGCATCAACGAGGTGCATTATGCGATGGTCGTCATCCTCGCCATGGGCATCGGCCTGTTCGCCCCGCCCTTCGGCGTCGGCTACTACGCCGCCTGCGCGATCGGGCGCGTCTCGCCGGATGCGGCGATGGGGCGGATCTGGCGCTATCTCGGCGCGGTGCTGGCCGGGCTCGTGCTGGTGGCGGCGATCCCGTGGTTGAGCACGGGGTTCCTGTGATGACCGCGCCGCCGACCGCGCCGCGCCTGGATGGGCGGGTGGCGCTGGTCACCGGGGGGATGTCGGGCATCGGGGCGGCGGTCGCGGCGCGGCTGC
>NZ_BANB01001046.1 GCF_000964365.1 Acidisphaera rubrifaciens HS-AP3
GCCGGGCATCGGAGATCAACGATGCCTCATTTCAACCGTCATCAACGCCGCGCCCAAGCCGCCAAGGCTCACGGCGGCTGCACGCGAGACAACCTCGCCCGCGCGATCGTCGCCGCCGAACAGGCCGGACAACC
>NZ_BANB01001045.1 GCF_000964365.1 Acidisphaera rubrifaciens HS-AP3
GCGGCGCGCTGGTTGTCGGGTCGCTGGAGACCACGGCGGCGCTGCGCCTGTCGCCGGTCCTGGCGCGCTATGCGGCGGCGTGGCCGGCGGTGGACGTAACCCTGCGCACCGGCACGAGTTGCGAGCTGGTGGAGGACGTGCTCGCCGGACGGCTGGAGGGCGCGTTCGTCTGCGGCCCGGTCAGGCATGCCGACCTGACGGCGCAGGACATCTTC
>NZ_BANB01001044.1 GCF_000964365.1 Acidisphaera rubrifaciens HS-AP3
GCGCCGCGCGCGCGCACACCGCGACGGCCGACGCGGCCAGCGGCGCGGCGGCCGGCGGCAATCTCCGCCGCGCCCGCTCGACGCAATATGCGAGCGATGGCGGCACGCCGGTGCCGAGCGCCGGCTTCCTCGGCTTCGACACCGGCCACCACTGACCGCCCCGAGGGCGGCGGCTGCCGGTATTCCGATCACGCGGATGGCTGGCTGGGGCGGGAGGATTCGAACCTCCGCATGGCGGAATCAAAATCCGCTGCCTTACCGCTTGGCGACGCCCCAACGGCGGCGGTGATAGGTGCGGCGCCGCGCCGCGTAAAGCCTTGCGTCAGGCGGCGTGCAATCCGCCCGACCATACCCACCAGCCGGGCATCTGCCCGAGCGCGCGCTGTCCCGCCCGCGCCGCCTCCTCCGTCGCGAACAGGCCGAAACATGTGGCGCCGGAGCCGCTCATGCGCGCCAGCTCCACGCCCGGCAGGCGACCGATCGCCGCCAGCACGTCGGCGATCACCGGGCAAAGGCTGATCGCCGGCGCCTCCAGATCGTTCAGCGTCCCGTCGCGCAGGTCGCGCGCCATCGCCGCCGCCGTCGGCCATCGCGCCGGCAGCGCCGCCGCCGCCGCATAGGT
>NZ_BANB01001043.1 GCF_000964365.1 Acidisphaera rubrifaciens HS-AP3
AGAAGCGCCTGCGGCAGGCCGGCATCGACGGCCGCCTGCCACGCGGCGGCGGGCCAGACGCCCTGCTCGGCGGCGCGCAGGGCGGCGGCGTCGAGATGTTGAGCGAACAGCCGTTCGGCCGTCTCGCGCAGCATCCGGCCCACGCCGGCATCGGTTTCGGACTCCTCAACACTGGCCATCAACCTGCCTCGTGGCGTTGTCATCGCTCGATCGGTCGCGTGCATCCCGGCACGCGTCGTCGTATCGCCGCGCACTGCACGCCAAGCGGGCGGCGGCGTCAATCGGCGGGTCCGGACATGCAGATGCGCGTCGAATGAGGCGCCGCAATGCTGCACCTGCAAACAATTTGCGACCCTCGCGCGTAAAAGATGTTGATTGCTGCGTGACGAATACGCATGTCGTGTGCTTTGTTGCTTAAGACGGCGGAATCAACCAGCGTCGCGACGGAGGAAAGACATGGCGAGAAAATCAACGACATCACGCGGCAAGGGCACGGCGGCGCGCAAGACGGCGGCCAAGGCCTCGAACCGCAAGGCGAAGACGACGACGGCCAGGACGACGGCGAAGACCGGCGCGCGCAGGACGGCGGCGAAGGCCGCCCCGAAGAAGGCGACGACGCGCAAGGCCGCCGCCGGCAAGATGTCGACGCGCAAGGCCGCGACGTCGCGCAAGGCGATGCCGAACAAGGCCGCCGCGAAGAAGGCGACGGCGAAGACCAGCCGCAAGACCGCGAGCGCCCGGGGCGGCGAGACGCGCGCCGCGCTGTATGCGGAGATCAAGCGCCGCGGCATCGCCGGCTGCTCGCGCATGAGCAAGGCCGAGCTCGCGCGCCGTCTGGGCCGCTAGACGGCGGGTCTCGACATGGATCTCGGTCTCGCCGGCCGCACGGCGATCGTCTGCGCCGCGAGCAAGGGGCTGGGCCGCGCCTGCGCGACGGCGCTGGCGCGCGAAGGCGTCGCGGTGGTGATCACCGCGCGCACGGCCGACGTGCTCGAGGCGACGGCGGCGGCGATCCGCGCGCAG
>NZ_BANB01001042.1 GCF_000964365.1 Acidisphaera rubrifaciens HS-AP3
GGCCGGGCCGCCGCTGCTGCTGGTCGCCGCCTGCGCGCTGATCGACACCGACGGGCGCGTGCTGCTGGCCCGCCGGCCGGAAGGCAAGCCGATGGCCGGGCTGTGGGAGTTCCCGGGCGGCAAGCTCGCCCCGGGCGAGACCCCGGAGGCGGCGCTGATCCGCGAGCTGCGCGAGGAGCTGGGCATCGACACCTCGGCCGCCTGTCTCGCCCCCTTTGCCTTCGCGTCCCACGCCTATGAGCGGTTCCATTTGCTGATGCCGCTCTATGTCTGCCGTCGCTGGCGGGGCACGCTGACCGCGCGCGAGGGGCAGGCGCTCGCCTGGGTGCGGCCCGACCGCCTCGCCGACTATGCCATGCCGCCCGCCGACCGGCCGCTGGTGGCACTGTTGAGGGAATTGCTGTGACATCCGCGCCCAACCCCACCGCCGCCCTGCTCGTCATCGGCAACGAGGTGCTGTCCGGCCGCACGCAGGACGCCAATATCCGCGTCGTGGCCGCGCGCCTCGGCGGCATCGGCATGCCGCTGCGCGAGGTCCGCGTCATCCCCGACGTGCCGGACGTCATCATCGCCACCGTCAACGAGGTGCGCGCCCGCTACGATCACGTCTTCACCACCGGCGGCATCGGTCCCACGCATGACGACATCACGAGCGAATGCGTTGCCGCCGCCTTCGGCGTGCCGTGGGAGCCGCACCCCGAGGCATGGGCGCGCATGGAACGCCACTACAAGCCGGGCGAGTTCAACGCCGCGCGGCAGCGCATGGCGACGATGCCGCGCGGCGCGTCGCTGATCGAGAACGCGATCTCCGTCGCGCCCGGCTTCACCATCGGCAACGTGCACGTGATGGCCGGCGTGCCGCGCATCATGCAGTCGATGCTCGACTGGCTGCTGCCGCAACTGCCGGGCGGCGTGCCGGTGCAAAGCCGCGCGGTGCATGTCTTCGGCCTCGCCGAGGGCACGCTCGCCGAGGCGCTGGCGGCGATACAGGCGCGGTTCCCCGACCTCGATATCGGCAGCTATCCGTTCTACCGTATCGACGGCAGCGGCGTGTCGCTGGTCGCCAAGGGCAGCGACGCCGCCGCGGTGGAGCAAGCCGCCGCCGCCATCACCGCGATGCTCGAGCGCTTCGGCAAGACCCCGGTGCAGGGCGAGCCGCCGATCTGACCGCCGACCCGCGCCCTCCACGCCGCTGCCTGCTCGGCAGGCATTTTCCGACACGCCGATCCTTACGTGCGCAGACTTTTATCGTGACGGCATTGTTCAGCTGCGATAGCGTGCAGCGTGGCAGATACATCATCCGTCCCGCCCACATATTCAGCACAAGGACTTGCCGATGCCCGTCTCCCGCCGCAGCACCTTGGCCACGCTCCAGCTCGTATTCGCCGGCGCGGCCCTCGCCGCCTGTCAGCGGACGACATCCAAGCCGATTGAGAGCGGACCCGCGGCGCCGCCGGTCAGTGCCGTCGATCTCGACTTCGTCACCAACGCCTGGGGCGTCATTCATTTCGATCAGGATCTGTGCCAGCAGGCCGCGATCCGCGCCCACAGCCCGCGCGTCAAGGCAGCCGCCGCGAAGATCCTCGCCTATGCCAACGGCTTCGACGAGAAGCTCAAGGCGATCGCGGCGAGCAAGGGCATCAGCCCGCCCAAACAGCTGCGCAGCGACCTCGCGGTGCGACTGACGCAGGCAGAACAGGTCGACGGCATCTACTTCGACAAGATGTTCGTCGCCGACGAGATCGCTACCCACGAGGAGGCGCTCGCCCGCGCCGAGGCGATGGCCGCCGAACCCACCGCCGATCCGCAGATCAAGGCCTTCCTCGCCAAGGCGCATGACGATCTCGAGACCAACCTGGAGCTTCTGGAAAAGCTGCAGGCGCATGTCGGCCAGCCAATCTATCAGTTCCAGTACCAGCGCCGCGGCGGCGGCGGCGGCGGGGGCGGCGGCTGAGCCGCGGCGCGACCGCGAC
>NZ_BANB01001041.1 GCF_000964365.1 Acidisphaera rubrifaciens HS-AP3
GGGCTGCTGGTGCTGCACGTCGCGCAGCCGGCGGACGCCGACCCGCCGCGCGCCTGCATCGCCTTCACCTCGCCGCCCGCCCGCGGCGACGATTTCCACCCGCAGGACTGGGTGCGGCTCGACCCTCCGGTCCCGGGCGCCGCCGTCACGCGCGAGGGCGACCGCATCTGCGTCTCCGGCCTGCCGGCGGGGGCGACCACGCGGATCATCCTGCGCGCGGGCCTGCCGGGCGAGGGCGGGTTGCGGCTGGCGCAGGAGGCGGTGGTGGCGGCGGCGATACCGAACCGCGCGCCCGCCATCACCTTCGACCAGCGGCTGTTCATCCTGCCGCGCGGCCAGACGCCGGCGGTCAGCGTGACGACGGTCAACCTGTCGCGCCTGAAGCTGACGCTCGCGCGCATGACGGAGCGCACGATCGCCTCGTTCCTGCGCCGGTCCAAGCTGGGCGAGGCGACGGACGGTTACGCGGCGCAGGAGATCGGCACCGAATACGGCGCCATCGTCTGGACCGGCAGCGCCGCGATCCCGCATTTCGCCACCAACCGGACCGAGCACACCGCGCTGCCGCTGCCGGCCGCGATGCAGGACGCCGGGCCCGGCGTCTATGCGCTGATCGCCACCGCCGGGGACGGCACGCCGGACGACACGGGCGATCTCCAGTCGGTGCAGATGATCGTCCGGACCGATCTCGCGCCCACCGTCTGGCGCGGCGATGACGGGCTGGTGGTGCAGGTGCGCAGCTATGCCACGGCGCAGGCGGTCGCGGGCGCACGGCTGCAGCTGCTGTCGCAGGGCAACGAGGTGCTGGGCGAGGCGACCACCGGCGCCGACGGCGTCGCCCGCTTCGCCGCCCCGCTGCTGCACGGGCAGGACACCGCGGCGCCGCGCTCGATCAACGTGTTCGGCCCGCGCGACGACTACGCGACGATCGACCTGCAGGCGGCGGCCTTCGACCTGTCGGACCGGGGCGTGACGGGCCAGCCCTATCCCGGGCCGCTCGATGCCTGGCTCTACACCGATCGCGGCATCTACCGGCCCGGCGAGACGGTGCAGGTGATGGCGCTGCTGCGCGACGCGGCGGGCAAGCCGGCGGACTTTCCCGCCCGACTGACGGTGCGCCGGCCGAACGGGCAGGTCTTCCTCCAGGCGACACCCGCGCGGGCGGACGACGCCGCGATCTATCTGCCGGTTACCCTGTCGCAGGGGGCGGGCGCCGGGACATGGACGGTGGAGCTGCGCGCCGATCCCGACGCGCCGCCGATCGGCACCACCACGTTCCGCGTCGACGCCTTCGTGCCGGACCGGCTTG
>NZ_BANB01001040.1 GCF_000964365.1 Acidisphaera rubrifaciens HS-AP3
CCGTGCCGGCCGCCGCACCCGCGCCGCCGCCGCCGTGGTTGACGCCGCGCGGGGCGGCGGGCACTTCCGCCGCCTAACAGCACGACCGGGCCGCGCTTCATGACCCTCGTCTCCTATGCGCAGAACTTCGAGGACGTGCTGCTCTGGCGCGCGCTCGGCGACGTGGCCGGCGGCTTCTACATCGACGCCGGCGCCTGGCACCCGGACACGGATAGCGTCACCCGCCTGTTCCACGACCATGGCTGGCGCGGCATCAACATCGAGCCGGTGGCGGAACATCACGCCCGCCTCGCCGCCGCCCGGCCGCGCGACCTCTGCCTCAACGTCGCCCTCGGCGCGACCGAGGGCACGGCCACGCTCCACGCGGTCGCCGGCACCGGCCT
>NZ_BANB01001039.1 GCF_000964365.1 Acidisphaera rubrifaciens HS-AP3
GGCTGCCGCCCCCGCGGCACCGGCGGCGCCTGCCGCGACGGCGGCGACGGCGCCGGCAGCACCGGCGGCGCCGCCGAAGATCGACAGCGGCGACACCGCCTGGATGCTCGCCTCCACCGCCCTGGTGCTGATGATGACGGTGCCCGGCCTCGCGCTGTTCTACGCCGGCATGGTGCGCAAGAAGAACATCCTCGCCACCATGATGCAGTCCTTCACCATCTGCTGCCTCGTCACCATCACCTGGATGGTCGCCGGCTATTCCATCGCCTTCACCCCGGGCAACGCCTATATCGGCGACTTCTCCCGCATCTTCCTCAACGGCATCGGCCAGTTCATCCAGAAGGGCAACGACACCCAGGCCTTCACCCTGGCCGCCGGCACCGACGTCGCCGCCCCGCAGACGGTCCCCGAGACCGTCTACATGATGTTCCAGATGACGTTTGCGATCATCACCCCGGCGCTGATCTCCGGCGCCTTCGCCGACCGCATGAAGTTCTCGGCGATGTGCGTCTTCATGGTGCTGTGGTCGCTGCTGATCTACTCGCCGATCGCCCACTGGGTGTGGGAGCCCACCGGCTGGGCCGCCAAGGCCGGCGTGCTCGACTTCGCCGGCGGCACCGTCGTGCACATCAACGCCGGCATCGCAGGCCTGGTCTGCGCCCTCGTGCTCGGCAAGCGCCTCGGCTACGGCCACGACAACATGGCACCGCACAACCTCGCCTATGCGGTGATCGGCGCGTCGCTGCTGTGGGTCGGCTGGTTCGGCTTCAACGCCGGCTCCGCCGTCGCCGCCAACGGCCGCGCCGGCATGGCCATGGCCGCGACCCAGATCGCCACCGCCGCCGCCGCACTCGCCTGGATGTTCGCCGAATGGGTCTCCAAGGGAAAACCCTCCGTCCTCGGCTGCATCTCCGGCGCCGTCGCGGGCCTCGTCGCCATCACCCCGGCATCGGGCTTCGTCCTGCCCGGACCCGCGCTGATCATCGGCATCGCCGCCGGCGTCATCTGCTTCTGGACCGCCACGTCGATGAAGCACCTGTTCGGCTATGACGACAGCCTCGACTGCTTCGGCGTGCACGGCATCGGCGGCATCGTCGGCGCGCTGCTGACCGGCGTCTTCTCCTACGGCCCGCTGTCCGCCACCGACGCCACCCCGGCCGGTTCGCCCGGCAGCCTCGCCCAGCTCATCCTCCAGGCCGAGGGCGTCGCCTCCACCATCGTCTACTCCGGCATCGGCAGCTTCATCCTCCTCAAGATCGTCGACCTCGTCATCGGGCTCCGCGTCTCCACCGAGGAAGAACGCGAGGGACTCGATATCGTCCTCCACGGCGAACAG
>NZ_BANB01001038.1 GCF_000964365.1 Acidisphaera rubrifaciens HS-AP3
GCCTTGGGCTGCGCGCCCGCAGGCCGGCCACGACTCGATCGTGGTCCTCGGCGGTGACGATCGCCGGCACCGGGACGGCGATCCACTGCTCGGCGGGCTTGCCGCGTCCGGTCTTCGCGTCGCGGCGGTTGAAGTGCAGCGTGCCGGTGT
>NZ_BANB01001037.1 GCF_000964365.1 Acidisphaera rubrifaciens HS-AP3
AGAGTTCGTTTGAGAATGGTTGTGGCGGCGTCGGCGGCGGTGATTCAAGCTTGGGATGTGGAGCCGAGAGAGCCGTGGCCGGATGGCCGATATTGCGCGCAAGACCAAGCGTTATCCCACTGGACCTGACCGACGAGGAGTGGGATCGGATCAAGCCGCTGATGCCCAGGCCGCCGCAGCGTGGCCGGCCCCCCCTGGGCGGACTTGCGGGAGATGCTGAAAGCGATCCGCTACCTGGCCCGCAGCGGCGGGGGCTGGCGGATGCTGCCGAAGGAGTCGGGCCCCGGGCAGACGGTCTACTGGTGGTTTCGCCGGTTTGTGCGGCATGCTGTTCCAGATCATCCACGACGTGTCGGTGATGCTCGACCGCGAACGTGCCGGGCACGAGGCGAGCCCGACTGCGGGCGTTGTGGACAGC
>NZ_BANB01001036.1 GCF_000964365.1 Acidisphaera rubrifaciens HS-AP3
CACCGCCTCGGCCAGCGGCACGAACAGGTAGCCGGCGACGCCGCCGAGGCTGAACATCGGCACGAACACGATGCAGATCGACAGCAGCGAGACGAAGGCCGGCACCACGATCTGGTTGGCGCCGTCCATGATGGCGGTCTCGATGTCCTTGCCGCCCTCGAGGTGGTAATTGATGTTCTCGATCGT
>NZ_BANB01001035.1 GCF_000964365.1 Acidisphaera rubrifaciens HS-AP3
GTCGTCTCCGTCACGGGCACCCGCGCGACCGCCGCCGCGCCGGCGCCGTCCGGGGGCGCCCCCTCGGCCGGTCCGGTGGTGAGGAACCCGTCCATGCCCCGCGCGCGCGTCAGCCGGCGCCGCTCACGTCGGGCCAGAACAGGCCGGGCGGCAGCGTCGTCAGCCCGCCCAGCGCCTGCGCCCCGCCGGTCGCGACCAGGATGCGCAGCAGGTCGGCGGCGATCTTCTCCTGCGCCGCGACCGGCCGATGCACCAGCCCGTCGAGGAAGCGTCGGCGCAGCGCCTCGTACACCTTGTCGTCGCGGGCGTTCATCAGCGGCCGCACCTTGGACCAGGCAGCGTTGGAGGTGCGCAGGATCGTCTCCGCCGCCGCGACGGCGCGCAGCAGCCCGTCGATCGCCGCCCGGTTGGCGCGCGCCCAGCTTTCATGAAAGGCGAAGCCCACCAGCCCCGGCGCGCCCGGCAGCCCGAGCGCGCGGGCGCAGTCCTCGACCGAGACGACCTGCCGCGCGCCCCCGGCCTCCAGCCGCGCGGCGAAGGTCCAGAACGTCAGCACGGCGTCGAGCCCGCCCTGTTCCAGCCGGCCCGACAGCAGCGGCGGCGCGCCATAGGACAGGTCGGCGCGGGCGAGATCGACGCCCTGCTTCGCCGCCGCCGCGCGCATGATCAGCCACGACTTGTCGGCCGGGCCGCCCGCCACGCCCAGCCGCTTGCCCGGCAGGTCGGCAAGGCCCTTGATCGGCGAATCCGCCGGCACCATCAGCCCGCCCAGCGTGTCGGAAAACGCGGCGAAGCAGAGATCCGTCCCCCGGCTGCGCTGCAACGCCGCGAAGGGCCAGTCCACCACCGCGACATCGACCGCCCCGCCCATCAGGGCGATGCGCCCGGCGTCGTTGTTGGCGAGGATGGTCGGCGCGATCGCGATATGCTGCGCGTCCGCGAGACCGTTCGCGCGGATCGTCTCCGTCACCCATTGCACGGTGCCGAACTGCAACACGCCGAGCCGCACGGTCGCCGCCGCC
>NZ_BANB01001034.1 GCF_000964365.1 Acidisphaera rubrifaciens HS-AP3
TGCGCATGTCGGCAATCCTCCGTCGTGGTTTGCGGCTCCGCCCACCGGTCCTACAGTCTGGCCACGCCCGGCAGAAGATCGCGCGGAGGGAGTGAGACATGACAGAAGACGTGCTGGACGCGCATCGCCGCCTCGTCGCCGCCAACTGGCCCGCCGACCTCCCGCGGGAGGTGCAGTATCCGATCGGCCAACGCACGCTGCCCGAGCATGTCCGCCACTGGGCCGCGACGCGCGGGGCCGAGGACGCGATCATCTATTACGGGCACACGATGAGCTGGGCGGAACTGGATCGCCTGTCCGACAGCCTCGCGGCCCTGCTCGCCCGCCACGGCATCGCGCCGGGCGACCGTGTCGCGCTGTGCCTGCCGAACTGCCCGCAATACACGATCGGCTTCCTCGGCATCCTCAAGGCCGGCGCGATCGTGGTGCCGGTCAATCCGCTGGTGAAGGCGGTCGAGTTCGAACACTACCTGCGCGACAGCGGCGCCACGGCGCTGATCGTGCAGGACCGGCTGCATCCGATCGCGCAGCAGGCGGGCCTGCCGCCGCTCGTGCTGACCACCGCCCTGTCCGACTACCTGCCCGCGCGCCCGACCTATCCGCCGCCGCCCGGCCTCGACGCGCCGCGCACCGTGCCGGACGGGGCGACCGACCTGCTGCCGGCGCTGGCGGCGGAGCACGGTCCCGTGCCGATGCCGGCGATCGGCTGGGACAGCATCGCCGCGCTGAACTACACCGGCGGCACCACCGGCCTGCCGAAGGGCTGCGTGCACACGCAGGGCGACAAGGTCTACACCGCCGCCTGCGCGCTGACGTATCTGACCATCGGCGCCGGCCACGGGCCGCACATGAACTTCCTGCCGATGTTCTGGATCGCGGGCGAGGACAGCGGCGTGCTGCTGCCGGTCGTCGGCGGACGCGCGGCGGTGCTGCTCAACCGCTGGGACGCGGGTATGGCGCTCGCGGCGATCGCGGCGCACCGCGTCACCTCCGTCCACGTCCTCGCCGACAGCGCGGCGGAGATGCTCGCCCATCCCGCCGCCGCGACGACCGACCTCTCCTCGCTCGCCGACGTCACGGCCTCGTCCTTGGTGAAGGTGCTCGACGCCGACCTGCGCCGCCGCTTCCAGGCACTGACCGGCTGCGTGCTGCGCGAGGCGGCCTATGGCATGACCGAGACGAACACGATGGACACCTTCACCTGGGGGTTCCAGGACAGTGACCGCGACCTCGCCGCCGATCCGGTGTTCGTCGGCCTGCCGATGCCAAGCACCGATTTCCGTATCACCGACTTCACGACCGGCGCCGACCTGCCGCTCGGCGAGACGGGGGAGATACGCATCCGCACGCCGTCGCAACTGAAATCATACTGGCAGAAGGACGCGGCGACGGCCGAGGCGATCGTGGACGGCTGGCTGCGCACCGGCGACATGGGCCGCATCGACGACTGGGGCTGCGTGCACTATCTCGGCCGGCGCAAGGAGATGCTGAAGGTCAACGGCATGAGCGTCTTCCCGACCGAGGTGGAGATGCTGCTCGCCCGCAATCCCGACATCGCGGCGAGCGGCGTGGTCGGCCGCGCCGACGAACGCCGCGGCCAGGTGCCGGTCGCCTTCGTCCGCCTCGTCCCCGGCTCCACGCTGACGGCCGAGGCACTGGGCGCGTGGTGCCGCGGCAACATGGCGACCTACAAGGTGCCGGAAATCCGCCTGATGGACAGCCTGCCGATGACCGCGACCGGCAAGGTCAAGCGCGGCGAGCTGGCCGCTTTGCTGTAGCGGCCCGGCGGCGCTACGCGGCACCCTCGTCCGCTGCCGCCGCGTCGATCAGCCCCGCGCGCTCCAGCTCCGCCAGCAGCGGCCGCAACTCCGCCGCATAGGCGCGATACTTCCCGATGCCGCGCGCATTGACCGGCTCGCGCACCTGCGCAGCACTCGCCGTGCGCACCCGACGCCCCTGTTCGTGGAACCGCGCGCAGGCCGGATCGTGCGCCAAGCCGAGGAAATCCAGAACACGCGCGAGCGTCGCGTCGAAATCCTCGATCCAGTCCGTCAGCGCCACCTCGATCAGCCGGCCGCCGAGCACGCCGCGCCAATGCGCCATCAGCCGCGAATGCTCGGCGATCGCATGACCCAGGTCGCCGAGGTCGTGCGCATACGGATGATAGCCGAAGAAACGATGCTGGAAGATCGACAGCCCGATATCGCGTGGGTCACGCGTGCAGTGGATGAACCGCGCCCCCGGCAGCAGCCGCGCGAGGAACCCCAGATGCTTCGCGTTCCCTGGCATCTTGTCCACCACCCGCGCCGCCCCCGGCGCCAGCGCGTGCAGCTCGGCGAGGAACCCCGCCGCCGCGTCATCCAGCGCCGCCGCGTCCAGCGCGGCCAGCCGCCGCACACCCTCCGCCGTCTCCGCCCAGCCGTCGGTCAGCGCATGGACCAGGTTATGCACCGCCGCGCGCTCGCCCGCGCCATGCACCGCGGCGTGGGACGCGAGGATCTGCTCGGCGAGCGTGGTGCCCGAACGCGGCATGCCCACGATGAACACCGGCGCAGAATCGTCGTTGCACGCACGTGGTGGCGCCGGTGCCGCAAAACAGGCGATCGACGCATCGACGTGCGCCGACAGCCGCGCCCGGTCATGCGGCTGGAACCGCGCGATGATGCGGTGTCCGGCGGTCCAGTGGCGGA
>NZ_BANB01001033.1 GCF_000964365.1 Acidisphaera rubrifaciens HS-AP3
CGTCTTCGCCGTGGCGCGCTTTGCCGTCGTCTTGGCCGCGGCCTTGCGGGTCGTCGTCTTGCGCGCGGCGGTCTTGCGCCCGCCCGCGCGCATGGCCATCGCCTTGCCGCGCGGCGCGCTGGGGGTGGTGTCGTCAGTGCTCACGTATCCGAACTCCTAGGTTGGAGGGGTTGCCGAGGCGCGCGTTGCGTCCGCGGGGATGCTGCCAGCGCTGCCAAAGGGCGCGGACAGGCCTTGTTGCATCCGGAAGGTGACCGGCTCGCGCTCGGCTGGGCGGGGCGACGGCGCTGCGCCGTACGCCTGGCTGCTGCCGCGACGTGTCCCGCACCGGCGATGCGCCGGTGTGCCAGGGCCGCGGCGGGCGTGCGA
>NZ_BANB01001032.1 GCF_000964365.1 Acidisphaera rubrifaciens HS-AP3
GGCACGATCCTCTTTGCGGTGAGCGATAGCGGCAACCTCGTCGGCTACAACGCCACCTTCGGGTCTAATTGCCCGGCCGGGACGGTGAACCTGACGACGCTCACCATCACCAACGGGCTTGTGACGCATTGCTGATGCACGACGCCCTAACCGTGATCCACCTGCGCGGCGGCGCCGGCCTGACGGCTGACGCGGCCGGGCATGCCACGCGCGCTGAGGCCGGCGATCAGGTATGGACCCGCCGGCCGGGCGAGACGTTCGGCGAGTTCCAAGCGCGGGTTGTGGCGGACGTGCGCGGCGAGTTTGTGGTGTTCGACGCGGCGGGGTGGGGCTGACGCGCAACGCGCTTGGGGCCTCCCCGGCCTCAAGGCGCGCGACGTGCTCGGGGGTGCCGTGGTCGCGGACGTATTTGATGCGCTTGACGGACCGCACGCTGGTGTCGGCCTCTTCTGCGATCTCTGCGTTGGTTCGCGCTGGTCGGCAAATTTGCCGATCAAACCGCTGCGCCTTCACATTCCCCCGCTTCAACGTCGGCATCGCCAACGCCTTAGCAAGCTGTTCCTCCTTCGTGAGATGCCGGCGGTGCACGTTGGCGGAGCGGACTGACAGCAGAAGGGCCGCCCCTCGCGAGACGGCCCTACATGGCGTAAGCGGCGCCGGATCAGGCGGACGCTGGCTCGCCGCTCCACAGGCATTGGCGCAGCCCCTTGCATTCTACAAGATCAACCGCAAGCGATCGCGCCAGCTCGCGTGCGCCGGTCCGCGAGGCGCGGACGACGAGTGCTTTGGCGTATATGCCGGCCGGCGTGACGGCGCGGATTTTCTTTGCCTTCCGCATCGCTTGGACTGCCGTTGCCTCACGTTCCTGAACGCGGTCGAGCAAGGCATCAAGGCGCGCCCGGTCCGCGTCTGTCCACCAGCCCTTGATGCTGTCCGCATCGCGGCACCGCTCCGCCTCGATCTTGTTTGCGGCGGCCATGTGATGCAGGGCGGTGCTGCACGCATCGAGCAACGCGGCGTCAGGCGACACCACGCCCTCGCCCAGTAAGAGGGCATCGCCCGACTGCGCGACGATCTGCCGCAACCGATCGAGGACCGGGCCGAGCACGTCCGGCGCGGGCAGGTCATGCAAGGGCGCGTCTTTCGGCATCACGCCGCCTCCGGGCCGGACAGCACCGCCAGCGCATGCCGGATCGTCCGGCTTGCGTAGTCCGGGCGCACGATACCGGCCCGGTTCTGCACCGCCTCTAGCAGCATCTGCAGCTTGATCGCGGCCCCCTCCGCCGACGTAGGCGCGGTTGCGTCGATCCTCACGGACAGCGCGCCGGCCGCGTCGGTTAGTAGCTCGATTTCCTCGGCCAAGGTTTCCAGCCGCGCGTGCCGAGCATCGTCACTGGCGACGACCAACGCACCGTAGCAGTCGATCAGCTCGGCGCGCAGGGCGTCGTGTTGGGCTTCCACGGCATCGCACCGTGCCTGCGTCGCCTGCATGTGCCGATAC
>NZ_BANB01001031.1 GCF_000964365.1 Acidisphaera rubrifaciens HS-AP3
ATGTCGACCGACCGATAGCATCCACCCGGAGGGAGCCGGAGAACGCTTCTGTAAGCGGAGCTACAGTTTCCGGCCCCAGGCGCTGCGGATAGATTCGGTAACCCAGCGCGAGTCGCCGTTCTTTAGTTTTGTCCATTATCTTTACGTGGCGCTCGCTCGCCGGTCGAAACCGGAGCGTTGTTGATGATCCTGACCGCCTATTTTGACGAGAGCGGAACGCACGGGGGCGACGGGAGCCGGAACAACCCAGCCTCAGATACCATTGTTATGGCCGGGATGATGGGGACCGCCAGCCAATGGGTGCGGTTTGAGGCCGATCTTGCGAAGCTTCGTCGCAAGTATGGCTTCAGGACGTTGCATATGCTTGATTTCAAGAAGCGGCAGCGCGCGTTCGCAGGCTGGGATCAGATGAAGCAAATCCGATTCTTGCAAGATTGGATGGCGCTCATCAAGCGCGACCGGATTATGGAAGGGGTTACTTTTCGACTCGATCAAAACTCTTACAAGACTGATTACATTGCAAACCGCCCTAGAAAGCCACAGCTAGAGCGTCTTCCGAGCGAACCGACTCAAAGGGATTCCCGCGACGCGGCGGGATGTGATTCATCATCGTTGCTGGGCAGGGGGCCAGCAGCGATGGCAAGAACACTGTCGGAGGATTTGCGGGTTCGGGTGATTCGAGCGGTTGAAGAGGGCCTGTCCTGCCGGGCCAGTGCGGCGCGGTTCGGGATCGGGGTGGCGACCGCGATCCGCTGGGTTCGGGTTTGGCGGGAGACCGGCGAGACCTCGGCGAAGCCGAAAGGTGGCGACCTCCGATCTCAACGGATCGAGGCATTCCATGCCGTGATCCTCGCGGCCGTGGACGCGAAGAAGGACATTACGCTCGACGAACTCAGCGAGCTGCTCGCGCGGGAGCACGGCGCCCGCTTTGCCCCCAGCACGATCTGGCGGTTCTTCGCCCGGCACCGCATCAGCTTCAAAAAAAACGGCACACGCCGCCGAGCAGAACCGGCCCGACGTCGCCAAGCGGCGTCAAGCATGGTTCGAAGCGCAGCCGGATCTTGATCCCGAGCATCTGGTCTTTATCGATGAGACCGGAGCGAGCACGAAGATGGCCCGCATGCGCGGCCGTGCACCTCGCGGCGAGCGTTGCCGGGCCGCGGTCCCGCATGGCCATTGGAAAACCACAACCTTCACCGGCGCGCTGCGCCTGTCCGGCATGACCGCGCCGATGGCGCTGGACGGCCCGATGAACGGCGCCGCATTCCTCGCCTATGTCGAGCAGGTTCTGGCGCCCACGCTGCGGCCGGGCGACGTCGTCGTCATGGACAATCTGCCCGCGCACAAGCGCACCGGCGTGCGAGACGCTATCGAAGCAGCCGGCGCGAGGCTGCGGTTCCTGCCTCCGTATTCTCCCGACTTCAACCCGATCGAGAATGCCTTCGCCAAACTGAAGGCGCTGCTTCGCAGGGCTGCCGCACGAACCCTCGACGGTCTGTGGAACGCGATCGGTCACGCGCTCCCGCTGTTCTCGCCAGCCGAGTGCGCAAACTACTTCACCGCCGCTGGCTACAAGCCGGAATGAACAGATTCTGCTCTAGGGCTCGGACCCATAAATTTCTTGAGCGGGC
>NZ_BANB01001030.1 GCF_000964365.1 Acidisphaera rubrifaciens HS-AP3
GCGCGGCGTCCTCAGCGCGCTGTCGGGCACCCGCTTCGCCCAGGCGGCGGCGAGCGCGGCATCGAGGGCGGCATGCGCGCGTTCGACCAGCGCCGCGCGCGTCGTGCCGCGGGGATACAGATAGGTCTGCGGCAGCACGCTGCCCTCGGCGATGGCGGGCGTGTGCCCGGCGGCGGCGTCGGCGGTGTCGAACAGATGCGTGATCTGCCGCGCCGTCAGCCCCTCCGGCAGGGTCAGGCGGTGCGCGACGGGGCGGGCGGTGCGCAGGATGGCCAGCACCTCGCCCACCGTCACGTGCGCCGGGAACGCGAACTCGCCGGCATGCAGCGCGCCCTGATCGCGCGTCAGCGCGGCGGCGAGGCGGAACTCCCAAGGGTGGCGGATGACGCCGGCGGCGGCGAGCGCCTCGGCCACGCGGGCGGTGTCGCCGCGCGGCACCACCACGTCGCGGGCGGCGTCCAGCGGGCCGGGCATCAGATCGATGTTCTGGCGCAGGCCGATCCAGGCCTGCCAGGCGGTGCCGGCAACCAGCGCGGTCACCATGACCGCCCCGGCCACCGTCCGCCAGGACGGCCGCCGCCGCATGTCAGGCCGCTTCGTGGAAGATCACGCTCGCGTTGGTGCCGCCGAAGCCGAAGCTGTTGGACAGGGCGGCGGTGATGCGCCGCCGCTGCGCATGGTGCGCCACGCGGTCGATCACGCTCTCGCGGCTCGGCGCGTCGAGATTGAGCGTCGGCGGCGCGATGTCGTCGCGGATCGCCATGATCGAGAAGATCGCCTCAATCGCGCCGGCCGCGCCCAGCAGATGGCCGGTCGCGGATTTGGTGGACGACATCGCGAGCCCGCGCGCGGAATCGCCGAACAGCCGCTCCACCGCCTCCAGCTCCAGGTCGTCGCCGGTCGGCGTGGAGGTGCCGTGCGCGTTGACGTACTGGATGTCGGCGGGCGTGAGGCCGCCGCTGCGCAGCGCCGCCGTCATGGCGCGGAACGCGCCGTCATGCCCCTCGGCCGGCGCGGTGATGTGATGCGCGTCGCCCGACAGGCCATAGCCGCGCACCTCGGCATAGATCGTGGCGCCGCGGCGGCGCGCGTGCTCGTATTCCTCGAGCACCAGCACCCCGGCGCCCTCGCCCATCACGAAGCCGTCGCGGTCGCGGTCCCACGGGCGCGACGCGCGCGCCGGCTGGTCGTTGAAGCCGGTGGACAGCGCGCGCGAGGCGCAGAACCCGGCGATGCCGAGTTCGCACACCGTCGCCTCGGCGCCGCCCGCCACCATCACGTCGGCATCGCCGAACATGATCAGCCGCGCCGCGTCGCCGATCGCGTGCACGCCGGTTGCGCAGGCGGTGACGGCGGAATGGTTCGGCCCCTTGAAGCCGTAGCGGATCGAGATGTGGCCGGAGGCGAGGTTGATCAGCGCCGACGGGATGAAGAACGGCGACAGGCGCCGGGCGCGGCCCTCGTGGACCTGCACCGACGCCTCATAGATCGTCTGCAGCCCGCCGATGCCGGAGCCGATCATCACGCCGGTCGCGCAGCGCGCGGCCTCGTCCTCGGGCTCCCAGCCGGAATCCTCGACCGCCTGCGCCGCCGCCGCCATCGCCAGATGGATGAAGCGGTCCATCTTCTTCTGGTCCTTGGTCGGCACCCACTCGCCGAGGTCGAAGCCGCCATCGGCGCGGCTGCCCGCCGGTACCTGCCCCGCGACCTTGCACGGCAGATCCTTGGTGTCGAAGGACTGGATCGCCCCGATGCCGCTCCGGCTCTCGGTCAGCCGCGACCAGACCGGTTGCACGCCGACGCCGAGCGGACAGACGATGCCCATCCCGGTGACCACCACGCGGCGCCCGCCCGAATGCGCCATTCCCGCGTACGCCATGCCCGACCCGCCGATCCGCTCTCGTCCGCGCCCGCGTTCAGGCGGCTTTCTGCTTCTCGATGTAGTCGATCGCGTCCTTGACGGTGCTGATCTTCTCGGCCGCGTCCTCGGGGATCTCGACGCCGAACGCCTCTTCGAACGCCATCACCAGTTCGACCGTATCGAGGCTGTCGGCGCCCAGGTCATCGATGAAGGACGCCTCCGGCGTCACCTTCGCCTCTTCGACGCCAAGGTGCTCCACCACGATCTTCTTAACCTTGTCGGCGATCTCACTCATCGGACCTGCAACTCCTGACTTTGGCCCCTGCGGGGACCATGCCCGCGACCGGGCCTACTACGTGGTTGTTAACGCCGGACTTGCTCACGTCTGTCACGTCTGCGCAAGCACCTGTGACTGCATGCCCGCGCCACTCCGGCGGGCGGCGGAAGGGAGGGGACACGCCGCGATAAGGACGGCCATCGGAATGGCCGGGCGCTTAGCATGGTTTCGGGACATGACCAAGAATCGGCGCCACCCCGGCCCGTACCGCGCCGCGTTCCCGCGGATGGCGCCCGTCAGAGCATGGCCATCCCCCCGTTCACGTGCAGCGTCGCCCCGGTAACCCAGGCGGCGGCGTCGGAGGCGAGATAGGCGACCGCCCCCGCCACGTCCTCGGGCTGCCCCATGCGGCCGAGCGGGATCGCCTCCAGCAGCCGGGTCCGCTGCGCCTCGCCCAGCGCGTCCGTCATGGCGGTCGCGACGAAGCCCGGCGCCACCACGTTCACCGTGATCCCGCGCGAGGCGACCTCCTGCGCGAGCGACTTGCTCATGCCGACCAGCCCCGCCTTGGCGGCGGCATAGTTGGCCTGTCCGGGATTGCCGGTCGCGCCGACGATGCTGGCGATGCCGATGATCCGCCCGGCGCGGCGGCGCAGCATCCCGCGCAGCGCCGCGCGGATCAGGCGGAAGGGCGCGGCCAGATCGACGTCCAGCACCTCCGCCCAGTCCTCGTCCTTCATCCGCATCGCCAGCCCGTCGCGGGTCAGCCCGGCATTGTTGACCAGGATATGCAGCGGCCCGGCCGCCGCCTCGGCCGCCGTGATCAGCGCATCCGCCGCCGCCGGGTCGCGCAGATCGGCCGGGGCGACATGCGCCCGCTCGCCCAGCTCGGCCGCGAGCGCCGCCAGCGCGGCCTC
>NZ_BANB01001029.1 GCF_000964365.1 Acidisphaera rubrifaciens HS-AP3
GGCCGCCCAGGGTCATCACGTTGATCGTCTCGCCCAGGGCCGACAGGATCGTCACCGAGGTCAGAACGGCCAGCGGGATCGACACGGTGATGATCACGGTCGATCGCCATGACCCAAGAAAGATCAGGATCATCAGGCCGGTGAGTCCTGCGGCGATGGCACCCTCGCGGATGACGGCGAAGACGGCGTCCTTGA
>NZ_BANB01001028.1 GCF_000964365.1 Acidisphaera rubrifaciens HS-AP3
GCGCACCCCGGCCAGCCGCTCCGCCCCGCTGCGGCCCCGCGCGATCAGCGCGAGCGCCAGCGCCAGCACCGCCGCCGGCAACAGCCCGCCGGTGAACAGGGCGGCGATCGACACCCCCGTGACCGACCCGATGGTGATCAGCACCAGCGACGGCGGGATCGTCTCGCTCATCGCCCCGGACGCGGCGAGCAGGGAGACCATCTCCCCCTCGTCCAGTCCGCGCGCCTTCATCTCGGGGAACAGCACCGGCGCCACCGCCGCCATGTCGGCGGCCTTCGACCCGGAAATGCCGGACACCAGATACATCGCCGCCAGCAACACATAGGACAGCCCGCCCCGCACATGGCCCAGCAGCGCGGCGAGGCAGGCGACCATCGCGCGCGCCATCCCCGTCATCTCGATCAGCAGGCCGAGGAAGACGAACAGCGGCACCGCCAGCAGGATCAGGTTGCTCATCCCCGAATCCATCTGGCTCGCCACCACCGACAGCGGCGTGCGCGTCAGCGTCGCCAGATAGGCGAGCGTCGCGAGGCCGAAGGCAAAGGCGATCGGCACCGACAGCAGCACGCCCGCGCCCAGCAGCAGCACGAAGAACACGACGAGGTTCCAGTTGCCGAGCGGGACGAG
>NZ_BANB01001027.1 GCF_000964365.1 Acidisphaera rubrifaciens HS-AP3
GGTCGCGCGGGTGCCCGTGACGGAGACGACGGCGCCGGCGGCGGGCACGTCCCGGCGCGGCGTGCCGGGGCTGCGCGCCGCGTCGCTGCTCGGCTTCGTGGCGGTGTGGTGGCTTCTCGCCTGGATCGAGGCGAAGCCGCATCTGCTGCCCGACCCCTATGCGGTCGCGACGGCGGCGGTGCGGGACGCGGTGCACGGCGACCTGCTGTACAACTTCGGCGTGACGCTGGCGCGCGTGGTCGCCGCCTTCAGCCTGTCGATGGCGGCGGGCACGCTGATCGGCGTGCTGGCCGGGCGACGGGCGGCGGCGGATGCGCTGATCGACCCGGTGCTGACGATCCTGCTGAACCTGCCGCTGCTGGTGGTGATCGTCCTTTGCTACATCTGGATCGGCCAGACGGAGACGGGGGCGATCGTCGCCGTCGCGCTGGCCAAGACGCCGACCATCGCGGTGACGGTGCGCGAGGGCGCGCGCGCGCTCGACCCCGCCTATGCCGACGTGGCGACCGCGTTCGGCATCCCGCGGTGGCGGCGGGTGCGGCATCTGCTGATGCCGCAGTTGGCGCCGTATATCGCCGCGGCGGCGCGCAGCGGGCTGTCGATCACCTGGAAGATCGTGCTGGTGGTCGAGCTGCTGGGGCGGCCGAGCGGCGTGGGCTATGCGCTGAACCTCGCGTTCCAGAACTTCGACGTGACGGCGATCCTCGCCTATGGGCTGCTGTTCGCCGGGCTGATGCTGGCCGCCGAGATGGCGGTGCTCCAGCCATGGGAGCGCCGGACGCGCGCGTGGCGCCAGTGCTAGCGCGGCCCGGCCGATGAGCCTCGCGCTGCGGATCGACAGCAAGGCGCATCGCGCGCCGGGCGGCGGCGGGATGCGGCAGGTGCTGCGCGACGTCGCCTTCACCGCCGGGCCGGGCGAGG
>NZ_BANB01001026.1 GCF_000964365.1 Acidisphaera rubrifaciens HS-AP3
TGTCAACTCGACGCAAGGCGGGAGGACATCGTGATGCGGGACGCTGAACGCGGCCGGTGCCGGACGCAAAACATGCGGCGGCGGGCAAGTCGTGACGGCTCCCTCGACGCATGTCGAGGACAGCATCACGGCGGCCGGCCAGGCCCGCGCAAACGGCACGACGCCCGGACGGCACTCCGGGCGGCGCGATCGCGCACGGCCGGACGATCGTGTCCGACCTCACGCCCGACAAGCC
>NZ_BANB01001025.1 GCF_000964365.1 Acidisphaera rubrifaciens HS-AP3
GCGTCCATCCGTCTCAAATGAGAGGCGCGGCGCCGGGTGCAACCATGGCGGCGCGCCCGGCCGCCCCGGCACGTCCGGCCAGACCCGACAGGGCAAAGCTGTACAGCCGGTCGCGCCCCAGCAGGAACGCCCGCCCGCCGCGCGGAAACAGCCCCGCGATCGCCGGATCGCTGACGTCCAGCCCGCCCGTGTAGGTGCCGAAGGCCGGCATCACCAGCCGCCGCGCGTCGGCGACGAAGCACGGCCGGCTGACCGCCGTCCCGCGCGCCGGCACCAGCGCCTTCGGGTGGTAATGCCCGGACACCTCGCCGGCGGCGCCCG
>NZ_BANB01001024.1 GCF_000964365.1 Acidisphaera rubrifaciens HS-AP3
GACGACCGCATCGTCGCCGTGCTCGGCGCGGCGGCGGCGGCGCCCATCATGCGCGCGGGCGGCACCGACGCCGACCGGTTGCGGGCGGCGACGCGCGCGATCCTGCGCGAGGCGGCGGCCGACCAGCACGCGACGGCGGTGCGCCTGCGCTGGCTGATCGTCATCGCGACCGCGATGGGCGCCGTCTTCGGCGTGGCGATCCTGGGCATGGCGGTCCGGAAGGTCGGTGGCGCGGCCCGCCCCGGAGACGGCGCCTTCACCGATCCGTGATTGGCGGTGCCTGCCCGCGGGGCGTTTGCTGACCGCGAACGGCTGAAGTTCGCCAAGCGCCCCGAAGATGGACCGATCCGAACCAACCGAGCGGTGGCGGGCGCCCGCCCC
>NZ_BANB01001023.1 GCF_000964365.1 Acidisphaera rubrifaciens HS-AP3
ACGCATGGCCCGCCGCCCAATCATTGACATTCAGCTCAACACGCAAGCGTGGGACGACTTTCGCAAGTCGTATGCCGAGCACGAAGCGGCGATTGAGAAAGCGCCGGAGGAATGGCAGGCGGTCGCCGATGCGATAGA
>NZ_BANB01001022.1 GCF_000964365.1 Acidisphaera rubrifaciens HS-AP3
GGCCGTGGGCGGCCTGCGGGCGGCGCTGGAGCGCGGGCTCGCCGCCGACGGGGCGCGCATCCTGGGCGGCGACATTGAGATCGAGAGCGGCAGCGAGCCCCTGCCGGACGCGCTGCGCGACTGGTTGCGCGCGCACGGCGCCCGGCTGTCCGATATCGCGCAGACCCGCTCCATCGTGGTCGCGCCGTCCGGCGAACGGCAGCTGGTGGAGCTGAAGGCGGTCGATCCCGCCTGGCCGCTGCTTGGCCGCGCGACCTATGCGCCGCCGCTCGCCTCGGTGCAGGGCATCGTGCTCGATCCGGTGGTGATCGCGCGGCTCGGCGCGCATGTGGGCGACGTGATGCGCCTGGGCGACGCGCGGCTGCCGCTGGTCGCG
>NZ_BANB01001021.1 GCF_000964365.1 Acidisphaera rubrifaciens HS-AP3
CAGGTCGCCGGTGACGGCCGAGGTCGGGCGGCGCCCGGCGACGGCGGCGACGGTGGCACGCACGCGGTCCGCGGTGACGGCGCCGAGCGCGCCGGCCGAGGGGTCCTTGAGGTCGATGATGTCGGCGCCGGCCTCGACCGCACGGACGGCCTCGTCCGGTCCGGTGACGCTGGCCAGCAGCAGGGTCATTGCGCGGTCCGGGGCTGCAGGATCTGGTACTTCGCGAGATAGGCGAGGCCGCGCGACCAGCTTTCGTCGGTGTCGCCGCGTATGTCGACGCTGCCGCCGCCGATCACGCGGCCGGTGGCGACGTCCACCATCTGCACGTTGATGTTGAGGATCAGGTTGGAGACTTTCTGCACCCAGCCGATGATCGCGACCCGCGCGCCCACCCGCTTGGCATAGTCCTCGCCGCAGCCGCCGCATTCGAGCAGGTTGGCGGCCTTTGCCTTCGCCTCCACCGGCGCGATGTCCACGGGCTGGTAGCGGCCGGACTTGGCGAGCAGGTCGGAGAGCTGCGGGCGCAGCCGGTCGAGCCGCGCCGTCTCCGCCGCCGCCGGTCCGTCCACCTGCCCCTGGAGGCTGGTGTCGTCGAGGCGGAAATCGAACACGGCGACGGGCACCGGCGCGGCCGTCGCGGCGCCGAGCAACAGCACGGCC
>NZ_BANB01001020.1 GCF_000964365.1 Acidisphaera rubrifaciens HS-AP3
GGCGTCGTCGACAAGGCGGCGGCGGCGCGCGGGCGCGCGGCCGGGCTGACCGTGGTGATGGACCGCTGCCCGGTGATCGAGCGCGGGCGCCTGCGCATGCCCACGCCACCGCCGCCGTCGCCCGACCGCTAGCGCCGCCGCCCGGACCCTCGGGTCCGCCCGGCCGTCATGCTTGAACCACGGGGCGGGCACGGCCATTTCACAGGCTCAACATGCAGGCATGCCGGCGTCCGGCGCGGGGATAGCATGACCAACGAGGAACGCGACATCATCGCCCGTTTCATCGAACGGGTGAGCGGCGCTCAGGGGGCCACGGGCGTGCTGCCCGGCGGCCAGGGGCAGGGCAGCGTCCCGAGCGCGGGCCAGCCATCCGTGCTGCCGCCCATCGACCGCGAGGCCGACCAGTTCATCGGCGACCTGTTCACCCGCTACCCGGAGGCGCGGTACCGGCTGACACAGACGGCCTTTGTCCAGGAGCACGCGCTGGCGCAGGCCGCCGCCCGCATCCAGGCGCTGGAAAGCCAGCTCCAGCAGACGCAGCAGGCGCTCGCACAGGCGCAGCAGCAGGGCAGCCAGCGGTCGGGCGGCTTTCTGTCCGGCCTGTTCGGCGGCGGTGCGGCCGCGGCCC
>NZ_BANB01001019.1 GCF_000964365.1 Acidisphaera rubrifaciens HS-AP3
ACCTGCCGCCTCCCGATGGACCGGCCGCGCCGCCGCGGCGTCCGCGCGCGCGAGCCAGGGGCACAGCACGGCCGCGGCCAGCAGGGCCGTTCGGGATGCGCGGGACGGGCGGTGCACGGGGTGTGGCCGCACAGGGTGATTGACGCGGGACCGGGGTCTGTCGGACATGAAACGCGATCGGAGCCTGTGCGCGGGCAGTCGTTGCTGCCTCGTTAGCCTCCGCGCGCGAGTCCCGCCACCGCCGCACCGGCGCGTGCGCCGACCCATCGTCCAGGAGATGCAT
>NZ_BANB01001018.1 GCF_000964365.1 Acidisphaera rubrifaciens HS-AP3
GGCCGCAGCCGGGGCGAGGCGGCGGCCAGCGCGGCGGCCAGGTCGCCCCCGCTGGCATCATTCCCGCTGGCATCATTCCCGCCGGCATCATCCCCGTCGGCATCGCCCGCGACGCGACCCCCCGCGACGAGGGAAGCAGCGACCGGCCCCCCCCCCGCGTGCGCCACCCCGGCGCGATCGCGCTTGACGGGATCGTCCATGACAAGATCGCTCATGACAGGCTAACGGCCCCCGGCTGTGTCGGGTTTGACTGTGCCGACATGGGGCGGGCCCCTATGTTGTCAGCACCTTTGCCACGCTTTCCCTCGGCACTTCCCCGCACAGGACCACCGTATGACCCCTCTGCGTTACACACGTATGGCGATGCTGCTGCACTGGCTGGTCGCCCTGCTGATCGGCGTCAACATCGTGCTCGGCTACATCCCCGACTCGGTGCCCGACAGCTGGTCGCGGCCGGTGATCGACCTGCACAAATCGGTCGGCATCACCGTGATCGGCCTTGTCATCCTGCGCCTGCTGTGGCGGGCGGCCAATCCGCCGCCGCCGATGCCCGCCACCTATCGCCCGGTCGAGCGACGGGCCGCGCACTGGGCGCATTACGCGCTCTACGCCGTCGCCATCCTGCTGCCGCTGTCCGGCTGGCTGCACGATTCGGCGTGGAAGGACGCAGCCGGCCACCCGCTGACCCTGTTCGGCGTCATCCCGTGGTTCCGCTTCGGCTTCATCACCAACATGGACCCGGCGTCGAAGGAGGCGTTCCATAGCTTCATGTTCTCGGTCCACGTCGCCTTCGGCTATGCGCTTTATGCGCTGCTCGCCCTGCACGTGCTCGGCGCGCTCAAGCACCAGTTCTACGACCGCGAGCCGGAGCTGCAGCGCATGCTGCCCGGCCGGTGAGCGCGCGGCCGGACGCGGCGCCGGCGGGGCTCGCCGCGCCGCCCCTGCCGCCC
>NZ_BANB01001017.1 GCF_000964365.1 Acidisphaera rubrifaciens HS-AP3
ACTGTCAGCTACTGGTTATGAGTCCGAGCCCTAGGTCGTGGACCCATAAGTTCGCAGCCACAGGCGGATGGCAGCAAGCTTGAGCATGCCGAGGTAGTTCGCTGCGAGCTTCTCGTAGCGGGTGGCGATCCTGCGGAACTGCTTCATGCGGCAGAAGAAGCGTTCGATGCGGTTCCTCTCGCGGTAGAGGCTCTTGCTGA
Source organism: Acidisphaera rubrifaciens HS-AP3 (assembly GCF_000964365.1). GTDB lineage: Bacteria > Pseudomonadota > Alphaproteobacteria > Acetobacterales > Acetobacteraceae > Acidisphaera > Acidisphaera rubrifaciens. Next base: position 201 of record NZ_BANB01001017.1, read on the forward strand.
AGCAGAACCGCTGCTTGCGGTTGGACTTCGCCGCGATATTCGGCGCAGCGTCGCGTTGTTCGATCATCGCTCTGATCCAGTCGGCGTCGTAGCCCTTGTCGGCGACAACAACAGTGTCTGCGGTCAGGCCGTCCAGCAGCGCAGGCACGGCCTGGCTGTCGTGCACCTGACCGGCGGTCAACACCATTCGGATCGGCAGGCCACGCGCGTCCACCAGCGCATGGACCTTGGTGGTCAGCCCGCCTCGTGAACGGCCCATGCAACGATCTGGCCCCCCTTTTTTGCCCCGGCGGCGTGCTGGTGCACCCGGACCGAGGAGGAATCGACCATCTGGATATGCCCGTCATAGGCCTTGGTGATCGCGTCCATGATGGCGTCCCAGATACCCGCCCGGCGCCAGCGCACGAAGCGGTTGTAGGCCGTCGTATACGGGCCATACCGCTCCGGCAGGTCCCGCCACGGCGAGCCGGACCGCAGCACCCAGAGGATCGCGCTCAGCACCCGCCGATCATCGACCCGTGGAACGCCGCGGGATTTCCGTGGCAGCAGCGGCGCGATCACGCGCCACTCGAAATTCGTCAGATCGTAGCGACCACCCATTGTAAGCTCCCTTCAAGGAGCTTGAATCACGCCTCGCCGCCGTGCCGCTACCCATTTATGGGTACACGCCCTAGGGCTCGGACCCATAAATTTCTTGAGCGGGC
>NZ_BANB01001016.1 GCF_000964365.1 Acidisphaera rubrifaciens HS-AP3
GGCGGCGGCCGATCTCGGCATCGCGATGGCGGGCGGCACCGACGCGGCGGCGGCGGCGGCGGGCATCACGCTGATGCGTCCCGATCCGGCGCTGGTGCTGGCGGCGCTCGATATCGCCGCACGGACCGTGGGGCGCATCCGGCTCGGCCTGTTCTGGGCGTTTGCCTATAATGTCGTCGGCATTCCCCTGGCGGCCTTCGGCTTCCTCAGCCCGGTGGTCGCGGGGGCGGCGATGGCCGCGTCCAGCGTGAGCGTGATCGGCAGCGCCCTGCTGCTGCGCCGCTGGGGGCCGGAGGAGGTGGCATGAACATCGGCGAGGCGTCGCGGGCATCCGGCGTGTCGGCCAAGATGATCCGCTATTACGAGACGATCGGCCTGATCCCGAAGCCCGCGCGCAGCGAGGCCGGCTACCGCCGCTATACCGAGGCCGACGTGCAGACGCTGCGCTTCATCCGCCGGGCGCGCGAGCTGGCGTTCCCGGTCGAACAGATGCGCGCGCTGCTGGCGCTGTGGCGCGACGAGGGCCGGGCGAGCGCGGACGTCAAGCGGCTGGCGCTCGCGCACGTGGCCGAACTCGACGCCAAGGCGCAGGCGATCGCCGAGATGAGCCGCGCGCTGCGGCATCTGGCGGAGCGGTGTCACGGCGACGGGCGGCCGCACTGCCCGATCATCGAGGAACTGGCCGAGACGGCGGCGGCGTAAGCCGCGCGGGGCTGCCGCCCAAGCCCGCGTCAGACGGGGAGCAGCGCTGCCGCGTCGGCCCAGAGCGTCTGGACGATCTCGCCCGCCGGCCGCGCCTGCGCCAGATGCGCGGCCTGGCC
>NZ_BANB01001015.1 GCF_000964365.1 Acidisphaera rubrifaciens HS-AP3
GAAACCTGCCTCGGTCGCAAGCCGCCGCAAGCAGGTCCATCTCTTCGTGTCCGCCCTGGTGCTGCGCGGCGAGGAGCCCGCGCGGCTGCAAACCCTCGCCGACGTGGTCGCGCCCGAGCGGGCCGGGCAGGGCCTCGCCTTTTTCTGGGACCGCGCCGGGGGCGCCCCGTCCGTGCAT
>NZ_BANB01001014.1 GCF_000964365.1 Acidisphaera rubrifaciens HS-AP3
GTGGCGACCGCGGTGATCTGCCCGCCGCCCACGAACGCGATCGTCCCGGTCCCATCCAGATAGACGGACCCCGTCACCACGCCGCTCGTGCCGAACCCGGCCGGGCCGCCGACGATCAGGACAGCCTGCCCGCCCGGGCCGGTGTTGCTGCCGAGCACCTGCAGATAGCCGGTGTTGACCAGACCGCCGGCCGTCA
>NZ_BANB01001013.1 GCF_000964365.1 Acidisphaera rubrifaciens HS-AP3
CCTCCTCGCCCGTCGCCGCCTTCACCAGCGGCGGCCCGCCGAGGAAGATCGTGCCCTGCCGCCGCACGATCACGGACTCGTCCGACATGGCCGGCACGTATGCGCCGCCCGCCGTGCAGCTGCCCATCACGGCGGCGATCTGCGGGATGCCCTGCGCGGACATGTTGGCCTGGTTGTGGAAGATGCGGCCGAAATGCTCGCGATCGGGGAAGATCTCGTCCTGCAGCGGCAGGAACGCGCCGCCGGAATCCACCAGATACAGGCACGGCAGCCGGTTCGCCCGCGCGATCTCCTGCGCGCGCAGATGCTTCTTCACCGTCATCGGGAAATACGTCCCGCCCTTGACGGTCGCGTCGTTGGCCACGATCACGCATTCGCGGCCCGACACGCGGCCGATGCCGGTGACGATGCCCGCCGCCGGCACGTCGCCGCCGTACAGCCCGTGCGCCGCGAGCTGGCTCAGTTCCAGGAACGGCGCGCCCGGATCGAGGAGTGCCGCCACCCGGTCGCGCGCCGGCAGCTTGCCGCGCGCGACATGCC
>NZ_BANB01001012.1 GCF_000964365.1 Acidisphaera rubrifaciens HS-AP3
CGCCGGAGTTCGTCGAGCGGTGCGGCGCTGGTGTTCCGGTGCTGGTGGATCATCCCGACACCGGAACGATGCGCCCCGAGGATCACGCGCGGCGCGCGGTTGGCGCGACGATGCTGGGATGGGCGAAAGACGATCGCGAGGTGTGGTGCGTCGCGCGCGTCTATGACGCGGCGGTCAACTTGGCGCTCGCCGAGGGGCTGCTGTCCACGTCGCCGGCTGTCGTGTTCACCGTGGCGGACGGGTGCGAGACGATCGAGTTGGACGATGAACGGCGGCTGTTGATCGAGGGATCGCCGACGCTGTTGGATCACCTGGCGTTGGTGCCCGAGGGCGTTTGGGATCGCGGCGTGCCATCAGGCGTGCGCGCAGATGCAAAGGAAACTAAGATGGCTGACGAAAACGAGACCCCGACCGAGACCAAGCCGGCGCCCGAGAATGCGGCG
>NZ_BANB01001011.1 GCF_000964365.1 Acidisphaera rubrifaciens HS-AP3
GTGCGGGTGCGCGCCGGCGCCTTCGGCCCCGACATGCCGCGCCGCGACCTGCTGCTCGGCCCCGACCATGCCGTGCTCGCGGACGGGGTGCTGATCCCGCTGCGCGCCCTGGTCGACGGGCATGCCGTGCGCCAGGTGGCGCAGCGCGACATCGTCTATTTCACGGTGAAGTTCGCCATGCCCGACGCGCTGCTGGCCGAGGGACTCGCGGTCGAGACGCATGCCCCGTCGCTGCTCGAAGGCGACGACCCGGAGGAGGTGGCGGCGCCCACGCGCCCGCTCGTGCGCTCCGGCCTGTTGGTCGAGGCCGTCCGCGCCCGCATCATCCGCCGCCGCGCCGCCTAAGGCGCCGGCCGGGCCGTCAGACGTGATGGCCTGCCCCCGATGGCCCGCCTATGACCCGG
>NZ_BANB01001010.1 GCF_000964365.1 Acidisphaera rubrifaciens HS-AP3
CGATGTTGTCGACGATCGACGACAGCTGGGCCGGCGGGATCACCTTGCGGATCGCCGCCTCGACCTGCCCCACGAGACGGGCGGACTCCTCGATGCGGGTGCCGGTCTGGGCGTGCACGTGCAGCTTGATCTGGCCGCCGTCGACGGTGGGAAAGAAGTTCTGGCCCAGGAAGGGCGCCAGCGCGAACGACGCCAGCACCAGCGTCATGAAGATGATGACGAAGCGCCACGGCCGGTCCAGCGCGCCCGCCAGAGCGGAACGGTAGCGGTCGCGGACCCTCTCGAACCGGCGTTCGAAGCCGCGCTGGAAACGCATGAGCGGGTTGCGGCTGGGCGCCGGGCCCGCGCCCCCGTCGCCATGGGCCGCACCATGGACCTGTCCGCGCAGCAGGTAGTTGGCGAGCGTCGGCACCAGCGTGCGCGAGAGCAGGAAGGAGCCGATCATCGCGAACACCACCGCCTCGGCCAGCGGCACGAACAGGTAGCCG
>NZ_BANB01001009.1 GCF_000964365.1 Acidisphaera rubrifaciens HS-AP3
CGCCGCCGCCGAGGCATGACCGGCGAGACTCCCGTGCGACCGCGGGCCGGCCGGTGCGTGCTCGCCTTGACAGGGGCGCCGCGTCCGCGTACCTCGCGCGCCTTCCGCGTCGCTGGGCCTTGCCCGTGCGGCGCCCGTCCGTGTGCCCGGGAATAGTGTGATGAAGGTCCGTAACAGCCTGCGCTCGGCCAAAGTGCGCGACAAGAACTGCCGCGTGGTTCGCCGCCACGGGCGGGTCTATGTCATCAACAAGAAGAACCCGCGGATGAAGGCCCGCCAGGGCTGAACCGCCGCGGCCGGGCGACCGCGCCGGCCGCGATGACGATCACCGGCTTCCCGCGGCAACAGCCTCGATGGCGCGCTTGTGCGGGCGGCACAGGGGCGCCATTTTCCGGACAGGCCCGCGGCATGAGGGTATCCGGATGATCAGACAGCCTGAACCGAAGCCGGACGTGATGGCACGGCGCGACGCCATCGTCGCCGGCCTGCGTGCGCTGCTGCCGCCGACCGGGCTGATCCACGAGCCGCTCCGGCTGAAACCGTACGAGACCGACGGTCTCCCCGCCTATCGGCAGC
>NZ_BANB01001008.1 GCF_000964365.1 Acidisphaera rubrifaciens HS-AP3
CGCCGCGCGCACGGCGCGGGCCATCGCCTCCGGCAGGTCGCGGGCGGCGGCGAGGTCGCGGGCGGCGTGGACGATTTCGACGGGATGGGCGCGGCCGTCGCTTTCGATCACCTCGGCGTCCATCAGCGGGGCGAGCCGGGCGCCGTCGGCGGTCGCCGACATCGCCAGCAGACGCAGGTCCGGCCGCAGCGCGCGTTGCAGGTCGAGGCAGAAGCCGAGTGCCAGGTCGGCATCGATCGCGCGCTCGTGGATCTCGTCCAGCAGCACCGCGGCGACGCCGTCGAGAATGGGGTCCGATTGCAGCCGGCGCACCAGCAGGCCCTCGGTCACCACCTCGATCCGGGTGGCGGCGGAGACGGCGGAGTCCGTGCGCGTGCGATAGCCGACGGTGGCACCCGGCGACTCGCCCAGCAGCGCCGCCATGCGGGCGGCGGCGGCGCGCGCGGCGAGGCGGCGCGGCTCCAGCACCAGGATACGCC
>NZ_BANB01001007.1 GCF_000964365.1 Acidisphaera rubrifaciens HS-AP3
CTGCGCGGCGTGGCCGGCCGTTGCCGCACCCGGCGTCTGGTGTCCCGCCGGTCCGCCTCCCGCCGGCCCGCTTTCCGCATGACCGTCTCCGTCCCGCGCATCCGGCGCCGCCCCGGGGTCCGCAGTACCCATGTCGGCCGGCTCGATCTTGTGGCCGTACAGTTCCAGACGGACCGAGACGAGGTCGAAGCCGAGCCGGCGCGCCACCTTCTGCATCATCGTGAGGTGTTCGGAGTCCGCAAACTCGATCACGCGGCCCGTGTCTATGTCGATCAGATGATAATGATGTCCGTGCTCCGTCGCCTCGTAGCGGGCGCGGCCGCCGCCGAAGTCGCGGCGCTCCAGTATCCCCTTTTCCTCAAGCAGCCGGACCGTCCGGTAGACGGTGGCGATGGAGATACGGGCGTCGAGCGCGCTGGCGCGCCGGTACAGCTCCTCCACGTCGGGATGGTCGCTCGCCTCCGACAGCACGCGGGCGATCACCCGGCGCTGCCCGGTCATCTTCAGTCCGCGCTCCACGCACAGGCGCTCGATGCGGGTTTCCATCGGTCTCCGACCCGGTCAGACAGCCGTCCGTCGCGCGCCGCCGCTTGCCGGCAGAACCGGACGGGGCGCGGGATCTTGCGGGACGGGCGATTGCCGCCCCGCGCGCCGCCGCCCGAACGGGCCGGCCACGGTGGGATCAATTTAGCGGGGCGGGGCGCCGGGAAGCAAACGGCGGCGTCCGCCGCCCGGCGCCGGATCAGCGGCGGCCGGTCGTGCGGGGCTTGGTGCCGAGGCCGATCTTCTTGGCGAGCGACGACCGGTGACGGGCGTAGTTGGGCGCGACCATCGGGTAATCCGGCGGCAGGCCCCAACGCTCGCGATACTGCTCCGGCGTCATGTTGTAGGCGGTCTTGAGATGGCGCTTCAGCATCTTGAGCTGCTTGCCGTCTTCCAGACAAACGATGTGATCGGGAAAGACCGACTTCTTCACCGGCACCGCGGGCTGCGGCTTTTCCGGCTCCGGCGGCTCCCGACCGATATTGGCGAGCGTGCGGTAGACCTCCTGGATCAGCGTCGGCAGCACGTCCGGCGAGACAGGGTTGTTCGAAACATGAGCGGACACGATTTGCGCCGTCAGACCAAGAACGTTCGACGGAGCCGACGCTTCAGCCATCGGTTTGCCTTTCGCGGCGACGGGGATAGTTGACATGCATTCATATAGGATTGATCTCGGCCGAGCCGCAACATCAGATTGCCCAGGATGTCCAGTAAAGGTGATCGTGGATAAGTTGAAATCCGTCGACCGTGAAGTCGATGTCATGGCGGATATCTGCCCGATGACCTATGTGCGGACCCGTCTCGCGCTCGATGCCATGCAGCCGGGACAGGTATTGCGCGTCTGGCTGCGCGGCGAAGAGCCGCGTCGCAACGTGCCGGAGACCGCTGCCGCGCAGGGGCACACGGTGCTTGCGGTTGAAACCGACGCCGACGGACGTACCGCGGTCGTCATCCGCCGGGGCTGAGCGTGACCCGCAGCACCAGCGCGTCGGTGCCGTCGGCATA
>NZ_BANB01001006.1 GCF_000964365.1 Acidisphaera rubrifaciens HS-AP3
GATGAAGCCGGGTCTGATCCTTGCGGCGCTGATGCTGACGGCCGGGGCCGCGCACGCGCAGGTGTCGCCTGTTCCGCCGATTATTGCGGGCGTCCTGCCGCTCAACGGCGTGACGGTCAACGTGGGCAACCTTGGGGCGACGCTGGGGCTGACGG
>NZ_BANB01001005.1 GCF_000964365.1 Acidisphaera rubrifaciens HS-AP3
GAGCAGCAGCGCGGGCACCGCGAGCGCGATCCAGCGCCGCCCCGGCAGCGCGTCCCACAGCACGAAGCCCACCGCCAGCGGCGGCAGCAGCGCGAGCGGCAGGATGTCGCGCCCCGGCACGCCGATCAGCAGCGCGGCATCGGATGCGAGAGTGCCCGCGACGGCGGCGCCGACGACGACGCGGCGCAGCAACGTCGGCAGGCGCGGGGCGGCGTCGATCGTCACCGTCGGCAGGCCCCGCCGCGTGTCCGGTGGCGCGGCCCACATGAACTTCTCACGCCGCTCGGAATCAGACTACAAGGGCGCTGAGGAGTACCCGTGAGCAAAACGAACAACCTTGCCGCCGCCGACGTCGCAGAACCCATGAATGCAATGGCGGTCCCCAACCGTCAAAGCCCCGAGGGCGAAGGCGCCCACGGCCGTAGCGCGGATGGTCAGAGCGGGGCGGAACATGCCCTGGCCGAACTCATCGTCGCCGCCCTGCAGCTCGAGGTGCCGGCCGACGCCATCGTGCCGGACGCGCCGCTGTTCGGCAAAGGTCTCGGCCTCGACTCGATCGACGCGCTCGAGATGGCGCTGGCGATCTCGCGCACCTACGGGTTCGAACTGCGCTCGGACGACGAACGCAACCATCAGATCTTCGCCTCCCTGCGCAGCCTCGCCGCCCATATCGAGGCGAACCGGACGCGCTGACCGATGCGCTGGGACGCGCCGGCCATCCCGCTGGTCGAGCGTCCGCCGGACGCCGTCCTGTT
>NZ_BANB01001004.1 GCF_000964365.1 Acidisphaera rubrifaciens HS-AP3
CCGCGCCGGCAACCGGGCCGGATCACGCTTGCGGGCGGCCTGCTCATGGTAACTGGACGGGGCGATCGGCAGCACCCTGCAGATCGGCTCGACCCCGTAGGCTTCCCGATGATCGTCGATGAACGAGATCATCGCTTGAACGGGCGGTCGAGCTCCGCCTGGGCAAAACAGGCCGACGCCTTGCGCAGGATCTCGT
>NZ_BANB01001003.1 GCF_000964365.1 Acidisphaera rubrifaciens HS-AP3
GCGGGCGCGCGGCGCGGCGGCGGCCGACAGCGCGAGCGTGGCGGCGGAGCCCTGGAGCAGATGGCGGCGCCCGATCGTCATCGCGTGTCCCCCCTTTTGTGCCGCCGGCCCGCGCGGGGATCGCCCCGCCGGGCCGCCGGGTGCCGCACCGCCGCGTCAGACGCCGAGATACGTGTGCAGCTTGTCCATGTTCGCCTCGAGCGCGCCGTTGGGGATCATGTCGATCACCCGGCCGTGCTCCATCACGTAGTGCCGGTCCGCGACGGTCGCGGCGAAGCGGAAATTCTGTTCCACCAGCAGCACGGTGAAGCCGCGCTGCTTGATCTCGCGGATGGTCCGGCCGATCTGCTGCACGATCACCGGCGCCAGCCCCTCGGTCGGTTCGTCGAGCAGCAGCAGCTTGGCCCCGGTGCGCAGGATGCGGGCGATCGCCAGCATCTGCTGCTCACCGCCCGACAGCTTGGTGCCCTGCGCCGTGCCCGCGCGTTCGCGCAGGTTGGGGAACAGCGTGTAGATGGTCGGGATGTCGAGGCCGCCGGGGGCGACGATCGGCGGCAGCATCAGGTTTTCCGTCACCGAGAGCGAGGCGAAGATGCCGCGCTCCTCCGGGCAGATGGCGATGCCGGCGCGGGCCACCGCGTTGGACGACAGGCCGATCGTCTCCGCCCCGCGATAGCGGATGCTGCCCTCGCGCCGCGGCACGAGGCCCATGATCGACTTCATGGTGGTGGTCTTGCCGGCGCCGTTGCGGCCGAGCAGCGTGACGACCTCGCCTTCCCGCACCTCGAAATCGACGCCGTGCAGGATGTGGCTCTCGCCGTACCAGGCGTTCAGCCCGCGCACCTCAAGCATGGTCGGACCCCAGATAGGCGGCGATCACTTCGGGGTGGGCCGAGACGGTCGCATAGTCGCCCTCCGCCAGGATGCGGCCGCGCGTGAGCACGGTGATGCGGTCGCACAGCCCCTCCACCACCGACAGGTTGTGCTCCACCATCAGGATCGTCCGCCCGCCCCGGATGCGCCGGACAAGCTGCACGATGCGGTCCACGTCCTCGTGCGTCATGCCGGCGGTCGGCTCGTCGAGCAGCATCATCTCCGGCTCGAGCGCCAGCGTGGTGGCGATTTCCAGTGCCCGCTTGCGGCCATAGGACAGCTCGCCCGCCTGCGTATCGGCATAGCCGGTGAGGCCGACATCGAACAGCAGTTCGCGCGCGCGATCGTCATAGCGCGCCAGCGTGCGGTCGGACCGCCAGAAATCGAAGCTCGCGCCGCGCCCGCGCTGCAGCGCCATGCGCACGTTCTCGAGCGCGCTCAGATGCGGGAACACCGCCGAGATCTGGAAGCTGCGGACGAGGCCGAGGCGGGCCACCGCGGCGGGCGACATGCGGGTGATGTCGCGCCCCTTGAAGCGGATGCTGCCGCGCGTGGGCGCGAGGAACTTCGTGAGCAGGTTGAAGCAGGTCGTCTTGCCGGCGCCGTTCGGCCCGATCAGCGCGTGGATGGTGCCGGCCGCGACATGCAGGGACACGTCGTTGACCGCGACGAAGCCGCGGAACTCCCGTGTCAGCCCGGCGGTCTCCAGGATCGTGTCCGACACGCCCGGCCGTCTCCCCGTTGATTTGTCTATGGCGCGATGGATTTGCATATCGGCGCCCCCCGCGCAAGATTGTTTCCGGTTGAAGGAGGCATTGAATGAAACTGCGCACGCCGCTCTTCGCGCCCGGCGATTCGCCGCGCAAGGCCGAGAAGGCGATCGCCTCGGCCGCGGATTGCGTGATCCTCGATCTCGAGGACAGCGTCGCCGCGAGCGGCAAGGACGCGGCGCGCGCCCAGACGGTGGAAATCGTGCGGGCGCAGGCGGCGGCGCGCGCCCTGGTGGTGCGGGTCAATCCGCGCGACACGCCGTGGTACCTGCACGATCTGGCCGCCGTGGTGCCGGCCGGCCCGGCGGCGCTGATGCTGCCGAAATGCGCGGGCATCGACGATCTGCGCGTCCTGGACCACCAGATGGCGTGCTGGAGGCGGGCGCCGGCCTGCCGCCGGGGTCGATCGGCGTCATCGCCATCGTGACGGAGACCGCGGCCTCGGTCGCGGGCCTCGCGGGCTATGGCGGCGCGCCCTCCCGGCTGCGGGCGATCTGTTTCGGGGCCGAGGACCTGTCGGCCGATCTCGGCATCAGCCCGCGCCGGGAGGACGGCACCTATGCGCCGCCGGTCGCCGCCGCCCGCGCGGCCGTGCTGATCGCCGCCGCCGCC
>NZ_BANB01001002.1 GCF_000964365.1 Acidisphaera rubrifaciens HS-AP3
TTCCGCCGTGTTCGCCGAGGTGCGCGTCGATGCCCGCCTCGGCACCGTGCGGGTCGCGCGCGTGGTGTCCGCCATCGCGGCGGGGCGCATCCTCAATCCGCGCACGGCGCGCAGCCAGATCATGGGCGGCGTGGTGTTCGGCATCGGCATGGCGCTGACCGAGGCGACGGTCGCCGATCATCGCCACGGCCGCATCGTCAACGCCAATCTCGCCGACTATCATATGCCGGTGCACGCCGATATCGGCGACATCGACGTGGTGTTCGTCGACGAGCCCGACGCGCTGACGAGCCCGCTCGGCGTCAAGGGGGTGGGCGAGATCGGCGTGGTCGGCACGGCGGCGGCGATCGCCAACGCGGTGCATCACGCGACCGGCGTGCGGATCGCGAGCCTGCCCATCACGCTGGACAAGCTGCTGCCCCATCTGCATTGAGGGACCGGTGCCGGCGATCACGCCGGCCCGGATGGGGCGGGCGCCATGGATTTCGACCTTTTCGTCATCGGCGGCGGGTCTGCCGGCACGCGCTGCGGGCGCATCGCGGCGGGCCACGGCGCGCGGGTCGCGGTGGCGGAGGCGCGGTTCTGGGGCGGCACCTGCGTCAATGTCGGCTGCGTGCCGAAGAAGCTGCTGGTGCAAGCCGGGGAGTACGGCCAGTGGGCCGAGGACGCGGCCGGGTTCGGCTGGTCGATCCAGACGCGCGGCCATGACTGGCGGGCGCTGATCGCGGCCAAGGACCGCGAGATCGAGCGGCTGAGCGCCACCTATCGCCGGCTGCTGACCAACGCGGGCGCGACGCTGTTCGACGCCCATGCCCGGCTGGTCGATCCGCACACGGTCGAGGTGGACGGGAAGCGGGTGACGGCCGAGCGCATCGTCATCGCGACCGGCGGCCATCCGGTGCGCCCGACCCTGCCGGGAGCGGAGCACGGCATTATCTCCGACGACGCGTTCTTCCTGCCGGAGATGCCGCGCCGGATGGTGCTGCTGGGCGGCGGGTATATCGCGGTGGAGTTCGCCGGCATCTTCGCGGCCCTCGGCGCGCAGGTCGACCTGGTCTATCGCCAGCCGCTGCCGCTGCGCGGCTTCGACGAGGACGTGCGCACGATGCTGGCCGAGGCGATGGACGCGTCCGGTATCCGGCTGCACCCCGATTGCGGCATCGCCCGCATCACGCCCGACGGGGCGACGCGGCGCGTGACGCTGGCGAGCGGCGAGGCGATCACGGCCGATCTGGTGTTCTTCGCGACCGGCCGGGCGGCGGCAACCGGCGGCCTCGGGCTGGAGGTGGGGGGGGTCGCGACGGCGCCGGGCGGCGCCATCGTCGTGGACGCGGAGTTGCGCACCAGCGTGCCGCATATCTACGCCATCGGCGACGTGACCGACCGGCTCAACCTGACGCCGGTCGCAACGGCCGAGGGGCATGCGCTGGCGGACACGCTGTTCGGCGGCCGTCCGCGCCGCGTGTCGCTGGAGAACGTGCCGACCGCCGTGTTCTCGACCCCGCCGGTCGCGACCGTCGGACTCACGGAAGACGAGGCGGCGCGGCGCGGCGCGGTCGATGTCTATGTCGCCCGCTTCACGCCGATGCGCCACAACCTGACGGGGCGGGCGCGGCGGACGATGATGAAGCTGGTCGTCGATCAGGCGAGCCAGCGCGTGGTGGGCGCGCATATCGTGGGCGACGACGCGGCGGAGATCATGCAGGGGGTCGCGATCGCGGTCACCTGCGGCGCGACCAAGGCGGATTTCGACCGCACGATCGGCATCCATCCGACGGCGGCGGAGGAACTGGTCACGATGCGCACCCGCACGCGCGTCAGCGGCGGGGAGGCGGCGCGATGACGGCGCATGCGGACCGCATTCTGGTCCTGTACGGCTCCTATAGGTCGGACCGGATGGGTATCAGGCTGGCCGAATACCTCGTGGACCGCCTTGCCGCGCGCGGCGCGTCGCCGGTGCTGATCGACGCCAAGGCGGTCGGGCTGCCGATGCTCGACCGGATGTACAAGGAGCATCCGAAGGGCGCGGCGCCGCCGGCGCTGGAGGCGCTCGCGCAGCAGATACGCGACGCGGATGCGTTCATCTTCGTCACCGGCGAATACAACTGGGGCGTCCAGCCGGGGCTGAAGAACCTGACCGATCATTTCCTGGAGGAATGGTTCTGGCGCCCCGCGGCGATCGCCAGCTATTCGGCCGGCCGCTTCTCCGGCGCGCGGGCGGCGACGGCGTGGCACGGCATCCTGTCGGAAATGGGCATGGTGGTCGTCTCCAGCACGCTCGCGGTGGGACCGATCGGCGCCTCCCTCGGCCCGGGCGGCGTGCCGCAGGGCGAGGGCG
>NZ_BANB01001001.1 GCF_000964365.1 Acidisphaera rubrifaciens HS-AP3
GGCCTGTGCGCCGAGGCGGCGCGCCACGCCGCCGAACAGCCCTCGCTCCAGCGCGCCCGGCTGCTCGACGCCCTCGCCGCGCTGCTGCGCGAGCATCCCGGCCTGCCGGAGGAGCGGATCGCGCAGGAAGTGGCGCTGCTCGCCGTGCGCTCGGACGTGCGCGAGGAGCTGGACCGCCTGTCCAGCCACGTCGCCGCGGCGCACGCGCTGCTGGCCGAGGGCGCGCAGATCGGCCGCCGCTTCGACTTCCTGGTGCAGGAGTTCAACCGCGAGGCGAACACGCTCTGCAGCAAATCCGCCTCCGCCGCGCTGACCGAGACGGGGCTGCGGCTCAAGGCGGCGATCGAACAGCTGCGCGAGCAGGTGCAGAACGTCGAATGATCGCGCGTCGCGGCATCTGCCTCGTGGTCGCGGCCCCGTCGGGCACGGGCAAGAGCACCATCACCCGGCGCCTGCTGGCCGCCGATCCCGCGCTGTCGCTGTCCGTCAGCGTGACCACCCGCGCCCCGCGCCCCGGCGAGCGCGACGGCGTGCATTATTACTTCCGCGACCTGCCGGCCTTCCGCGCCATGGCGGCGTCCGGCGAGCTGCTGGAACACGCCGAGGTGTTCGGCCGCGCCTATGGCACGCCGCGCGCGCCGGTGGTGGCGGCGCTGGAGGCGGGGCGGGACGTGCTGTTCGACATCGACTGGCAGGGCCACCGGCAGCTGCGCGACCGGCTGCCCGGCGACGTGGTCGGCGTCTTCCTGCTGCCGCCGACCTTCGCGGCGCTGGAGACGCGGCTGCACGGGCGCGCCGCCGACGACGCGGGGGAGATCGGCCGGAGGCTGCAGGCGGCGCGGGGCGAGATCGCGCACTGGCGCGACTTCGACCACGTCGTGGTCAACGACGACCTCGACCGCGCGCAGGCGGACGTCGCCGCCATCCTGCGCGCGGCCCGCCTGGAACGCGCGCGCCAGACCGGGCTCGCGGCCTTTGTCGATCAGCTGCTCGCGGTGCGGCCGGACGCGCCCTAGCTCGCCGGCAGGCTGGCGAGATAGTCGATCAGGGCGTGGCGCTTGTCGGCGTCCTTGATGCCGGGAAACAGCATCGCCGTGCCCGGCACCACCGCCTGCGGATCGGTCAGGTAGGCATCGAGCCTGGCGCGCGTCCACACGATGCCGGAGCCCTTGTTGGCGCTCGAATAGCTGAAATCCGGCACGCTGCCGGCCTTGCGCCCGACCACGCCGGCAAGGCTCGGCCCGATCTTGTTGTGGCCCGGATCGGGCGAGTGGCAGATGGCGCAGTACTGCTTGAACACCGTCTCGCCGCGCTCGGCGGCGCGGGCGGGGGCGGGGAGGGCGGCGGCCG
>NZ_BANB01001000.1 GCF_000964365.1 Acidisphaera rubrifaciens HS-AP3
GCGCCGCGCGCAGCCGATGCGTGGCGGCACCCGCCAGCGCGCGATGCGTATATCCCGGCCGCGGCAGCACCGCATAGGGCAGCCCGCAAGCGACCTCCGTCCAGCGCCGCCAGCGCGGCAGCTGCGCCAGCAGGTCGGCACCCATCAGGAACACGAAACGCGCGCGCGGAAACCGCCGGCGCAGGGCGCGCAGCGTATCAACCGTGTATCGCGTGCCGAGCGCCGCCTCGATGCCGGTCGCGACGATGCGCCGCCCGTCGGCGATGCGCCGTGCGGCGGCGATACGGTCGGCGAACGGCGCCATGCCGGCGCGCGGCTTCAGCGGATTGCCCGGCGAGACCAGCAGCCACACCTGATCGAGCCGCAGCCGCCGCCGCGCC
>NZ_BANB01000999.1 GCF_000964365.1 Acidisphaera rubrifaciens HS-AP3
GGCCGCGTCCAGCGTTCCGGCGGCACGGGCGGCGCGGGCCGCACGCAGCGCGGGCGGGCGCAGCAGGCTGCCGACATGGTCGGCCCGAAAGGGCGGAGCGGTGCGGACGGTCACGCTGCTGTCTGCCATGGTCGCGTCTCCTCGGTCCCTTCAATTACGCCGCCCGCGACGGGGCGCAAGCGGCCGGCGCAGATGCTAGGCTGCGGTCCGGGTCGCCGGGCGGGGCTGATTTATGGGTCATGACACGATCGTGGTCGGGATGGGCGCGATGGGCAGCGCGGCGGCGTGGCAGCTGGCGCGGCGCGGCCACTCCGTCCTCGGCCTCGAACGCTTCGACATCCCGCACGACCGTGGCTCGCATCACGGCGTGACGCGCATCATCCGGCTGCCGTATTACGAAGACCCCGCCTATGTGCCGCTGCTGCGCCGCGCCTATGCGCTGTGGCGCGAGATCGAGGCGGCTTCGGGCGAGGCGCTGCTGCACATCACCGGCTCGCTCGACGGCGGGCCGGCGGACGGGGCGCTGTTCGCGGGGGCGCTGCGGTCGGCCCGGCTGCACGACCTGCCGCACGAGGTGCTGACCGGCGCGGAGGTCGCGCGGCGCTTTCCGGCCTATGCGCTGCCGGACGCCTCCCGCTTCGTGTTCCAGCCCGACGGCGGCTTCCTCGCCAGCGAGCGCGCGGTGCTGGCGCATGTCCGCGCGGCGCAGGAGGCCGGCGCGGACATACGGGCGCGCGTGCGGGTGCACGACTGGGCGACGACGCCCGGCGGCGGCGTGCGGGTACGCACCGATCAGGGCAGTTTCGAGGCGGCGACGCTGATCCTCGCCGCCGGCGCTTGGATGGCCGACCTCCTGCCCGATCTGCGCGGCCTGGCCGTGCCGGAGCGGCAGGTGCTGGCCTGGCTGCAGCCGCGGACACCCGCGCTGTTCACGCCCGCGCGCTTCCCGGTGTTCAACATCGAGGTGGCGGAGGGCCGCTATTACGGCCTGCCGGTGTTCGAGGTGCCGGGCTTCAAGTTCGGCCGCTACCATCATCGCGGCGAGGCGGGCCCCGCCGACGCGGTGCGCCGCGCGCCGGACGCGGCGGACGAGGCCCTGCTGCGCGGCTTCGCCGAACGCTATTTCCCGACCGGGTGCGGCCCGACCATGGCGCTGCGGGACTGCCTGTTCACCAACACGCCGGACGAGCATTTCATCATCGACCGGCACCCGCAGGCGCGGCAGATCATCGTCGCCTCCCCCTGTTCCGGCCACGGGTTCAAGTTCGCGTCCGTCATCGGCGAGATCCTGGCCGAGATGGCGATCGGCGACGGGCGGACGCGCCACGAGATCGGCTTCCTCCGTCTCGACCGGCCGGGGCTGCGTCCGGGCTGACCGGCGCCGGCCAGGATGGCCACGCATGGCAGCCCGGCCCGCCCGCGCGCCGCCTGGACAGGGCCTGTCCAGGCGCGATGATCGCGGCTCGGACGGGCGACCACGGGGGCCGGCGGCATGGACGCGATGACGGACAGGCCGGCGCGGATATTCCGGGGCTGGTACGTCGTGGGCGGCGCCTTCGCCGTCATGCTGGCAGGCTTCGGCAGCGCGTATTCGTTCAGCGCCTTCGTCCTGCCGCTGCAGACGACGTTCCACGCCTCGCGCGGGTCGGTGTCGCTGGTGTTCTCGCTCGCGGGGTTTCTTTATTTCGGGTTCGGCATCGTCAGCGGCCCGCTGGCGGACCGGTTCGGCGCCCGGCCGCTGGCCGTGCTCGGCATGGCGGTGATCGCCGCGGGCCTCGCCGTCGCGAGCCGGGCGGGCACGCTGTGGGGCGTCTATCTCGCCTACGGGCTCGGCGTCGGTCTTGGCGTCGGGCTGTCCTACGTCCCGGCGATCGGCGCCGTGCAACGCTGGTTCGTGCGCAGGCGGGGGCTGGCGTCCGGGCTCGCGGTGTGCGGCATCGGCGTGGGCACGCTCCTGCTGCCGCCCGCCGCGGCGTTCCTGGTCGGCATCGCCGGGTGGCGCGCGGCCTATCTCGTCCTCGGCCTGTTCACGCTCGTGGTGGGCGGCGGCTGCGCGCTGCTGATCGAGGACGCGCCGCAGGCACGCGGCCTCGCGCCGGAC
>NZ_BANB01000998.1 GCF_000964365.1 Acidisphaera rubrifaciens HS-AP3
AGAACCTGATCGAATTGCGTCGTCAAACCCGTGGACTCGCCCTCGTACGAGCCACTGGTCCGTTCAGGGCCTGGATTTCAGCGACCAACCGGGAGGAACGGTCCACAGCGACTTCTAATTAAGAATATCCACGTCTATCCC
>NZ_BANB01000997.1 GCF_000964365.1 Acidisphaera rubrifaciens HS-AP3
TCATGCCGTTCACGACGACGCAACCGGCAGCTTGCGATTCTCACCCGAGAACCTGATCGAATTGCGTCGTCAAACCCGTG
>NZ_BANB01000996.1 GCF_000964365.1 Acidisphaera rubrifaciens HS-AP3
GCTTGACCGGCTCTTGCTGGAACGCCACGCGGGGTTTTGGAACAAAACGACCATCGCGCGTCCGGCCGGCACATCGTGATGGAACCGACCGGCCTCTCCCCGCCATGCGCATGGCGCCGCCGGCAGGTCGTAAGGAGAGCCCGTGCGGGAACGTCCGGTTCAGGCGTTCAGACGCCAACGGGCCGGCGTGGTCCCAAAATGCCTCAGGAAGTGCCGCCCAAGATGGCTTTGATCGGAGAAGCCGCAAGCCGCTGCTACCTCCGCGAGGGTCGCGTCGGATCGGGACATGAGAGCCTTCGCGCGCTCCAGCCGGCGCTTGATTATCCACTGATGCGGGGTCATGCCCAGCGATGCCTGGAACGCGCGCGCGAAGTGGCTGCACGAAAGTTGGCAATCGGCGCTCAACTCCGCGATCGAGAGGTCGCGCGACAGGTTCTGCTCGACGAAGTCCCGGACGCGCTTGAGTTGCCACGGGGCCAGTCCGGTTGACTTGCGGGTCCGGAGCGGCACGCCGGCATAGGCGTGTATGACATGCTCGTGCAGAGCAATCGCCAGGTATTCCACGAAGGCCGCCGTGGCTTCCCTTGGAGTCTTCAGGGCCGGAAGCGTGGCGAGAGCCAGGTGGTACAGAACCGCATCCGGCTGACCGAAATCGCGGGCGCGTAGGCCGGGAATGCTGCCCAGCCCCTTGTCGCGCGCAAAGAACTCGATCGAATCCTGGGGAAGCATGATGCAAATGCTGTCGTGAACTGTCTCCAGGCTGACCCGGGTCCGATCGGTCCGATCGAAGAGGTAGATCTTGCCAGGATCTTGCACGACGGACTGGCTCCGCCCGTTTATCGAGACGATCGGATACCTTGCACTGATCATCGGCACGTTGAAGATGAACCCGGGATCACGGTCCGCGGCTCGCGAAAGACCCCGCCCAGGCGCCATTTTGCGGAAATGCGTGAAAGTGACGGCCGAGTTCCCGGCGATCCGCGTGCCAACCGTTGGCGGCGGCGGTATCCTGTAGTTCGCGCTGATCTCCTCCGAGATAAACTTGGCTCGCGCGGTGGGATTCACCTCAGACCTCGACCCTTCGATTGCCGCGCATGCCTACGTTCATGTGGCTTTGGTGACGAGGCTAACTCCGTTGGTGTTGCACAACAACGAATTCATACCAGCCCTCAATGAGCTTGACCCATGGCCTTTGAGGCTCACGGCGCGCTTACTGCGGCGGCGGCGGTCATCGCGTCTGCTCG
>NZ_BANB01000995.1 GCF_000964365.1 Acidisphaera rubrifaciens HS-AP3
CTGGGACGCCTATGCGTCCTGCCCCGCGGACGCGCACGGGCTGCATGACGTCGATTTCAAATACGACGACGCCTATAACCCCCGCGCCCGGCTCAATTCCGCCCTCGGCGGGACCAAGGTCGCGGGCCATCCCGTCGTGCTGACGCTGATGATCGACGACCACGGCGTGGTCCAGGGCCTGCGCATCGCGACCGATCCGCACGTGCCGCCCTATCTGCACAAGAAGGCGTTCCTGTTCCGCGACCAGGTGCGCCAGCAATTCGGCTCCGACGGCTGGACCTGCACCACCGGCCACCCGACCGGGGACGAGGAGCCGATCGGCGACATCTTCATCAAGCAGCATTGCGAGAAGGTGACGCCGACCCGCCATCTGTATCTCGACACCTCGCTCTATCAGCATCCGGGCGCCCACTCGCTCAAGGACATGGTCAACGGCACGGACCTGACCATCATGCTCCGCCATCCTGGCTGAGCGCGGGCGCGCATGCGCCTGATCGGGCTTGCCGGCTGGAGCGGGGCCGGCAAGACCACGCTGATCCGCGCGCTGATCCCCGTGCTGCGCGCGCGCGGCCTGTCGGTCTCCACCGTGAAGCAGGCGCATCACGGCTTCGAGGTCGACCGGCCGGGCAAGGATTCCTTCCTCCACCGCGAGGCGGGGGCGGCGGAGGTGCTGGTCGCCTCGCCGCTGCGCTGGGCGCTGATGCGCGAGCTGCGCGGCGCCCCGGCCGCGACGCTTGCGGAGCTGCTGGCCCATCTCTCCCCGGTCGACCTGGTGCTGGTGGAGGGGTTCAAGCGCGAGACCCACCCCAAGATCGAGGTCTGGCGGCAGGCGACCGGCAAGCCCTTCCTGTATCCCGACGACAAGCACGTCGTCGCGCTCGCCGCCGACGTCACGCTGCCGGCGGCGCCGGTCCCCGTCCTCGCTCTCGACGACATCGCCGCCATCGCCACCCACGCCACCACCCACGCCGTGCCGCCGGAGGCGGTGGCGTGGGCGGGGTTCCGGCATGGGGTGGGGTAGGGGCGGATCAGGGCAGCAGGGTCGCAATGGCGGCGCGGTGGCCGTTCTGGTCCGGCACCGTCAGCCGCACCGGCCCCGGCGGGCGCGCGAGGCGGAAGGCGCCCGCGGCATCGCTCACCGTCTCCCCCGCGCCGGCATAGGCGGGCCGCACGACGAGGTCGTCGCGATGCAGCCCGTGCCCCGCCGCATCGAGCCAGATCAGCGTCACGTTGCCGTACACGTCCGTCCCCAGTCGGTTCAGCACCGGCACCGTCAGCGTGTAGCCAGCGCCCGGCGTCACGGCATAGGCCGGCGCGTTGAGCAGCAGGGTTTGATCCGGGCGCACCACGACATGCGCCACGTCGCCCGCCGGCGTCGGGCGCAGCGTCACGCGCGGATCGCCCGGCCCCGGCACCGAAGCCAGATGCCGCAGATCGGGCAGGAAGCTCACCAGCCGCGCCACCCGCCCGGCGCCGTGCTCCTCGTAGGTCAGGGTGCCGAGCCACAGATCGTTCGGCCCCGCGCACAGGCACTCGC
>NZ_BANB01000994.1 GCF_000964365.1 Acidisphaera rubrifaciens HS-AP3
GCTTCGGCATAATCGCCCGCACGGTAGCGGCCGAGCCCGCGCGCCAGCGCGTCGCCCGCCGCCTCCGGCTCATAATTTCGTGAACGCAACGCCATTGTCCACCACAGTCTAGCTCGACATAGTCAAGCTGTAGCATCGTCCCTTGGAGCCGTGCATGGGCACGACGATCAACGTCTCGACGCAGGCGGAACTCAACGCCGCCATCGAACAGGTCGATAGCGCGGCCGCGGGCGCTTTCACCATCGACCTGACCGGCAACGTGACCGAGGGAGAGGCCGGCCAGCCCGCCGGTCTCTATGTCATCGACGCGGCGACGGGCGTCACGGTCACCATCAACGGCGAGGGCCATACGCTCGACGGCGGCGGCGCCAATGGCGGCCTCGCGGTCTATGCGGGCAAGGTCACGGTCGCCAGCCTGACGATCGAGGACACGATCGCCAAGGGCGGCCAGGGCACGCAATCGGGCGGCG
>NZ_BANB01000993.1 GCF_000964365.1 Acidisphaera rubrifaciens HS-AP3
GGCGGGCGGCCACGAATACATTGTCGTCGCCGCCTGCGAACATGCCCGGCCATGCGCGCCCCGGCCGGCGCGCGGGGCCAGAGTCGGGGCAGGGCAGGGGGCCGCAGCGATGGTGACGCCACGATGATACGCAGCCGTTGGATCGACCGCGCGCGCCGCGTCGCCTGCGCGGCGGTGCTGACGCTGGGCTTCGCCGGCGTCGCGCATGCCGACTTCTTCGACGACATGCGCAGCACCTTCACGACCGGCATCCCGCATTTCTTCCAGGACGACATCCCGTGCGCCTTCGGCGGCAAGCCGACGAGCGGCACCAGGCGCAGCTGCCACGGCGGCAGCGGCGGCACGCACGCGGCACCGACCACGGGCGGGACGGGGCCGAAATACTATCCGCCGTGAACGGGTCGCCTTAAGCCGGGCGGGGCGGGGCCGGGCGCCGTCAACCAGGTCTCGTGGCGTTTCCGCCGCATCGCCTGGCGCCATGCGGGCGATCTCGCCTGGTCTGCCATGCCGCCCGAAGACGACGCCGCGACGCCGACGCGGCTGATGCCGCTGCACAGAGCGGGGGGCGCGGGCGGGCGGCCGCGCGCGGGTGGTGACGGTCGTATCAGGCCCGGTGCGGTTGGGCGGTCCAGAGCCGGACCGGTCCCGTCAGATCGCGTCGATCGCGTCCGCCTTCGCCAGCAGCGCCTCGGCCATGCGGATGCTGGCGATGTCGATCAGCCGCCCGTCCAGCGACACCGCGCCCCGGCCCTCGCGCGCCGCCGCCGCCATCGCGTCGAGGATGCGGCGCGCCCGGGTCACCTCCTCCGGGCTCGGCGTGAACACCTCGTTGGCGAGCGCGATCTGGCTCGGATGGATCGCCCATTTGCCCTCGTAGCCCAGCACGCAGGCACGGCGGGCGGCGGCCATGAAGCCGTCGGGGTC
>NZ_BANB01000992.1 GCF_000964365.1 Acidisphaera rubrifaciens HS-AP3
CCGGCGGCGCTGTATGTCGCGCTGACGGCGCTGGCCGTCGCGACCGTCGGGCCGGCGGCCGACATGTCGTGGCGCACCGCCGGCCGGCCCTTCGCCGAGGCGGCGTCGCCCTATCGTGCCCTGTTCGCGGCCGCCATGGGGGCGGAGGGGCTGCTGCCGCTCTACCCGCCAGGCTTCTGGCGCCTGGGCGCGGCGGCCCAGGCGGCGGCGGCGCAGCAGGGCACCCTGGCCTGGCTGCTGCTGGTCCTGACTCCGGGCGTGATGCTGGCGCTTGCCACGAGCTTTGCCGGCAGGGCGCGGCTGCTGATCATCCCGGGCGTCACCTATGCCGGAACCGTCGCCTTCGGTCATCTGATCTATCTTGGCAGCATCCGCCACTGGGGCTTTGTTTTCGTGGCGTTTGTGGTCGCCCTGTGGATCCGCTGCCGGCAGGGTGGCCGGGTGGCCCATGCCGATCTCGGCCTGCTCGCGCTCAATGCCGCGGCGGGGGCGTGGATGGTCATGCTGATGTGGTCGCCGCCGTTCTCGGCGGCCGGCGCCGCGGCGGCATTCCTGCGTGGGCACGGGCTCGCGGACGCGACCTTGATCGGGACGCCGGACACGCATGCGGCGCCGATCGCCATCCTGCTCGGCCGCAGCATGGTCTTTCCCGACTGCGACTGCACGGATCGCTACGTCCGGTTCCTGCGCCGTCGGGACGCGTACCGGCCGGCGATGCTGCCCGAGCGCCTCGCGGCGGAGGTGCGGCGGGCGGGCGGCGGTCCGGTGGTATTCATCACCCTGCTCGACCAGCCCGACCCGGACCGCCGCGCGGCGATCCGGGCGGCGGGGGTCGCGCTGACCCCGCTCGCGCAATTCGGAGGCGCGGTCACGGATGAGAGCTACGCGCTCTATCTCGCCCGCGCCCTGCCCGGACCGGCCCGGGGCGCAACGTCTCGGTAAGGCGCCCGGCCAGTCGCGGGCACTGTGTGCCGGCGGCAGGCGATGCGCCGCGGGGTTGAATGACGTCGTGCGCCCGAGACGAGTCGGCGCGGCCTGGGGGCGTGCCGGGTTCACGCGCTGGCCCGATCGTCACAGGCGCGGAGCGCCGGCCTTCGGGAGCTGACCGGGCGCGCGGCCGCCAAGGCGGGGCCGGTGCCGACCCGCCCGCGCGTGCGGCCGCTGGCGACAAACGAACTGGCGGGGCTTCGGACGGTGGCGGTGTCAGTCGGCCGCGGCGGCGACGCAATCGGCGGCCGGCCCATCGGAC
>NZ_BANB01000991.1 GCF_000964365.1 Acidisphaera rubrifaciens HS-AP3
CGTTGACGATCGCCTTGACGCCGAGGGGCAGTCCGGCGCGGCCGAGGGCGAGGTCGTGGATGCGGCGCACGACGGCGGCCTCGGCCTCGTCGACGACGAGGATTTTCTTGACCTTCTGGCCGCGCTGTCCGGCGGCCGCGGTCCGGTAGCCGAAGGGCGGCGTGGAGCCGTTCCAGAAGCCCTGACGGGCGTTCTCCTGCATGGC
>NZ_BANB01000990.1 GCF_000964365.1 Acidisphaera rubrifaciens HS-AP3
TGGGGCGGCGGGAGACGGTGCGTGGGCCGGCGCGGGCGCGGCGGCGGGCGGCGCCTCGGCATGCACGTCCTCGCCATTCGCGGCGAGGACGGCGATCGGCGTGTTGACCGCGACGCCCTCGGTCCCCTCGTCCACCAGGATCTGCGCGAGGCGACCCTCGTCCACCGCCTCGACCTCCATGGTCGCCTTGTCGGTCTCGATCTCGGCGATCACGTCGCCGGCGTGGACGTCCTCGCCGACCTTCTTCAGCCAGCGCGCCAGCTTGCCCTCGGTCATTGTCGGCGACAGGGCGGGCATCAGGATCTGCGTCATCGCCTAGGTCTCCACCAGCACGTCCGTCCACAGCTCGGCCGGATCGGGTTCGGGGCTGGACTGGGCGAACTCGGCCGCGTCGGCGACCACGCGCTTGATGTCGTCGTCGATCGCCCGGATCTCGTCCTCGCCGATGCCGGCCGCGACCATCTCGCCGCGCAGATGTTCGATGCAGTCGCGCTCGGCGCGCATCTTCTGGACCTCCTCGCGGGTCCGGTATTTCGCGGGATCGGACATCGAATGACCGCGATAGCGATAGGTCTGCATCTCCAGCAGGAACGGCCCGTGCCCGGCGCGGCAATGCGCCAGCGCCTCCTCGGCGGCGGCCCGCACCTTCGCCACGTCCATGCCGTCCACCTGCCGCCCGGGTATGCCCCAGGCCGCGCCGTTCTTCGACAGGTCGTGGCTCGCGGACGCACGCTCGACGCTGGTGCCCATGCCGTAGCGATTGTTCTCGATCACGTAGACCACCGGCAGCTTCATCAGGGCGCCGAGGTTGAAGCTTTCATAGACCTGTCCCTGATTCGACGCGCCTTCGCCGAAATAGGTCACGCTGACGTTCTTGTTGCCGCGATACCAGTTGGCGAAGCCGAGGCCGGTGCCGAGGCTGACCTGCGCGCCGACGATGCCGTGGCCGCCGTAGAAATGCTTCTCCTTGCTGAACATGTGCATGGAGCCGCCCTTGCCGCGCGAATAGCCGGTGGCGCGGCCGGTCAACTCCGCCATCACGCCGCGCGGGTCCATGCCGGTCGCCAGCATGTGACCATGGTCACGATAGGACGTGATCACCTGATCGCCCTCGGTCAGCGCAAGCTGCACGCCGACCACGACCGCTTCCTGACCGATGTAGAGATGGCAGAAACCGCCGATCAGCCCCATGCCGTAGAGCTGGCCTGCCCGCTCCTCGAAGCGGCGGATCAGCAGCATGTGGTGATAGGCGCGCAGCATCGTCGCGCGGTCCAGGGCGCCGCCCGGCGCCTGATCCGCGGTGGTCGCGGCCTGCGCCGCTTGTTTGGGCGCCGCGCCCTCTGCCGCGGCGCCGGGCGGCGGCGACGCGCGTCCGCCTCCGGCCCTGCTTCCGCCGCGCTTCCCGCCACCGGCCGCCTGCGCCATAGGCTGATCCTTATTTCCGATACGACACGCAGCCCAGAGGTAGCTTCCGCACGGAAGCTGGACAAGCGGCGTACGCGCCACCGCTGCCGCGTGAAACCCACGCGGCGCGGCTGCTATAGCGGGATAATTCGCCGCGGCCCGGCGCGCCCCGGCAGCCGCCGGCGCCCGGCCGAGACACGGCCGCGGGCAGGCAGGCTCGACAACGCCGCGCCGGGCCGCTAGCCGTGCGGCGGAAAACGTTGAGGTCCATGACAGCGTCCAACGCCGGTCCCGCTGGCCTGCGCAGGCGCGAGCCGCCGCGCCTGTGGCCCGACCACACCCCCCCACCCGAAGACGTGCCGCCCGGTCGCCTCGTGGCCACGCTTCCGCTTGGGCGGCGGGGGCGCCGGCTGCGCGACCGGCCGTGGCTGATCGCGTCGGTCGCGGCGCATGGCGCCGTCCTGGTCGTGCTGCTGCTGCT
>NZ_BANB01000989.1 GCF_000964365.1 Acidisphaera rubrifaciens HS-AP3
GGCCAGCGCCGCCAGCCAGGCGCGGTGCGCGCCGGTGCGGGCGAGGCTGCCGCCGAGTTTGACGACGATCACGGCTCAGCCACGCGGGCGCAACGGCAGGGGCAGCACGTCCGCGACGGCGGGCTGCGCGGTGTCGCGCAGACGCTCGATCTCCACGCCGAGGATGCCGCTGCCGACATCGAGCTTGGTGACACGCACGACCACCTTGACCACGCGGCGATGGGTCAGCACGAGGGCGGCGATGCGCTCGGCCAGGGTTTCCACCAGCGGGTGATGCTCGCCGTCGGTCAGCAGGCGGACGCCGTCCACGATCAGGTCGTAGGAGAACACGTCGCCCATGTCGCGCACGGCGCGGCCGGGGCGGGCGACCAGCGCCTCCACGTCGAAGCGCACGCGCTGCGGCGCCACGTATTCGTGGGCATAGGCGCCGATGCTGACCGGCAGGACGAGGTCGCGGACGAACACGCGGTCGGTCACCGTGGGATCGCCGTCCGGGTTGGGCGCATAGCCGCGCGCGGCGAGCAGCCGGTAATCGACGGCGGGCGGCGGCTCCGTCACGCCCTCGCGCGGGATCAGGGCGCGGATGCGGGCGCAGGCGGCGGGATCGAGCGTGCCGGTGCGCCCGCCCGCGCAGCGGGCTGCATGTCGGTCGCCTCGCGTGGAC
>NZ_BANB01000988.1 GCF_000964365.1 Acidisphaera rubrifaciens HS-AP3
GGGGCTGCGGCTGCTGCTGCCGGAGACGCTGGTGCTGGACGGGATGGAGGCGGCGGTCGCCGATGCGTTCGACGCCGCGCTGCGCCGGCTGTCCGCGGCCGGGGCGCGGATCGTGCGGCTCCCGCTCGCCCCGTTTGGCGAACTGCCGCGCGTCAACGCCGCCGGCGGCTTCGCCTCCGCCGAGGCCTATGCCTGGCACCGGCCTCTGCTGGCGGACCGCGCGGCGCTGTACGACCCGCGCATCCGCGCCCGCATCGAACGCGGCCGGCTGCAATCGGCGGCCGACTACATCGACCTGCGGGCCACGCGCGCGCGGCTCCGCGCCCGGCTCGACGCGGCCACGGCCGGCCACGATGCCGTGGTGATGCCGACCGTGCCGATCCTGCCGCCGCTGATCGCCGCGCTGGAGGCGGACGAGGCGGAATACAACCGCGTCAACCTGCTGGCCCTGCGCAACACCGCGCTCGCCAACTTCTTCGACCGCTGCGCCATCAGCCTGCCGGTGAGCACGGCGCCGCCGGTCGGGCTGATGCTGGTGGGCGAGACGATGGGCGACGCGCGCCTGTTCGCCGTCGCCGCCGCGATCGAGCGCTGCCTCGCCGGGTGAGGCCGGTCAGGCCATGCCGAGGCAGTGCAGCACGACCTCGCGCCGATGCGGCGCGTCGCGGTGTTCGTGGACATAGATCGCCTGCCACGTGCCGAGCAGCGGCCGGCCGCCACCGACCGGAACCGTCAGGCTGGTGGCGCCGAGCAGGGCGCGCAGATGGGCGGGCATGTCGTCCGGCCCTTCCGTGTCGTGGGCATACAGCCCCGGCCCGCGCGGCACGACGCGGCGGAGAAAGGCCTCGATATCGGCCCGCACCGTGGGATCGGCATTCTCCTGGATCAGCAGCGAGGCGGAGGTATGCCGGATGAAAACCGTGAGCAGCCCGGTCGCGATGCCCTGCGCCGCGGTCCAGCGCACGACCGGCCCGGTGATGTCGGTCAGGCCCGGGCCGCGCGTCGTCACCTCGATGCTCGTCTGCGCCTGACGCATGACCCCCGCTCCTCCGCCGACGCCCGCCCCAACACCGACCGGACTGGCCCGGACGATGCGGCAGGTGATCGCCCTCAATCTCGGCTATTTCGGGATCGAGATCGCGGTCGCCCTGTCCATCGGCTCCGTCGCCCTGTTCGCGGACGCCATCGACTTCCTGGAGGACGGCACCGTCAATGCCCTCGCCCTGCTGGCGCTCGGCTGGTCCGCGCGGGCGCGCGGGCGCCTCGGTGGAGTGCTGGCCGGGGTGCTGCTGCTGCCGGCCATCGCGACGGTCTGGACGGCATGGCGCAAGCTCGGCGCGCCGTCGGTGCCGGCCGCCGTGCCGCTCGGCCTGACCGGCGCGGGGGCGCTGGCGGTGAACCTCGCCTGCGCGCTGATGCTCGCGCGCTGGCGACATGCCGGCGGGAGCCTGACGAAGGCGGCCTTTCTGTCGGCGCGCAACGACGTCGCAGCCAACGTCGCGATCGTCGTGGCGGGTGCGCTGACCGCGTTGCTCGTCTCGCCCTGGCCGGATCTCGTGGTCGGGCTCGGCATCCTCGCGCTCAACCTGGATGCCGCGCGCGAGGTGTGGGTCGCCGCCCGGGCCGAACGCCTCAGCGCCGGCCGAATGCCACGCCGAGGGCCAGCACCAGCAGGCCGAACCGCGCCGCCGCCAGCGCCTCCTGTCCCGCCTCCGCCTCCCAGTCCACCGTCCTGATGGAGCTGGCGGCCAGCGCGAGCGCGCCGAGGCGCCGGGTCTCGCGCGGCACCAGCAGCAGCGCCGCCCCGGTCTCCAGCGCGCCGAAGGCATGGCGCGTGTCGTCGTCGCGGCCCCAGCGGGCGAACCAGCGGCGCTCCCACGGCGTGCCCGCGAGTTTCATCAGGCCCATGGCGCTGAACGCGCCGCCCACGGTGAGCAGACGCAGGAGCCGGAGCAGACTGTCGAGTATGTCCATGCCGCGTGAACGCGCGGCCCGCGTCCGCGTTGCGCGGCGGCGGTGGCCTCAGCGCGCGAGATAGGCGCGCCAGCCGCCCAGGGACGTGATGTCCGGCGCGCCGTCCACGCCCGCCGCCTCCGCCAGGAAGCCGAGGCATGGCCCGTCATCGAGGGCGACCGTGCCGAACGACAGCGGCGCCGGCGTCTCCGCCAGCAGACCCCCGATGGCGGCGGTCGGCACCGCCCACACCTCGCCGGCGATCGCCGCCCCGCCGGCCCCGGCCGGCAC
>NZ_BANB01000987.1 GCF_000964365.1 Acidisphaera rubrifaciens HS-AP3
GCGGCCACGGCGGCGGCGGTGCGGCGCACGGGGGAGGTACGGGGGGACTTAGTAGCGATTGTCGGGTGCAAGGTTCACCGCCGGATGCTGCACGCGGGGGTCGTCGGAGGCGAGGCAGCGGAACTCCACCGTGTAGTGGACGTCGTCGCCCGTGGTCGCGGCGGTGTCATGCACCTCGCTGAAGCGCCGTCCCTGGCCGTGGCAATAGGTCTGCGCCTGTTCCAGCGCGCCGTTCTGGGCGATCAGCAGGCCGGAGACCGAGGCCGAGGACGTGCCGCTGACCGTATAGGTGTTGGCCGCGGAGGCATCGGCGGTCACCGGCCCGGCGCCCACCCCGGCGCACGACACCTGCAATCCCCCCAGCAGCACGACACAGGCCATCGACAGCATCCAGCGCATCACTCTCTCCCCCGACAGGTTCCCCGGCGCCACCCTGCATGGCCGTCCCGTCGCGCCGGTGGTCGCGGCGGGCGGGCGGGTCGGCGGCGGCGCTCCGGTCCCGCCTACGCGGTCCTGCATGGCAGCATAGACGCGGGTCAGCCTCGCCGGGAAGGCGGAACGGCGGACGTTGGGGGAGCGCGATGGTTGCGCGGCCGTCAGCCCTGTTCGGCGAGGCCGAGATAGATCGGAAGAGCACACGTCTGAAC
>NZ_BANB01000986.1 GCF_000964365.1 Acidisphaera rubrifaciens HS-AP3
GCGCCGCCGCCTCCGCTCAGGGGCGTGATGGTCCACGCCTCGTCGCGCGGGCGCAGCACCGCCCCCGTCGCCGCCGCCCGCGCGCGCAGTACGGACAGCACCGCCGGCGTCTGCGCGCCCGTCACTACCGGGACGCCCGCGCGCATGATGCCGGCCTTCTCCGCCGCGATCTCCTCGATCGTGTCGCCCAGCATTTCGCGGTGATCGAGCGAGACCGACGTGATGGCGGATGCCGCCGGCCGCGCGATCACGTTGGTCGCGTCGCCGCGCCCGCCGAGGCCGACCTCCAGCACGCAGAGATCGGCCGGCACCGCGGCGAACAGGTGGAACGCCATGGCGGTGATCACCTCGAACACGGTGATCGGCGCGCCGTCGTTGACGCGCTCCACCGCCTCGAACGCATCGGCCAGCACGTCGTCGGAGGCGAGCGTGCCGGCGAGGCGGATGCGCTCGTTGAACGTCACCAGATGCGGCGAGGTATAGACATGCACGCGCAGCCCCGCCGCCTCGCCGATCGCGCGCAGGAAGGCGCATGTGCTGCCCTTGCCGTTGGTGCCGGCGACATGGATCACCGGCGGCAGGCGCAGATGCGGGCGACCGAGCTTGTCGAGCAGCGCCAGCAGCCGGTCGAGGCTGAGATCGATCAGCCGGGGATGCACGCCGTGAAGCCGGGCGATCAGCCCCTCGATCCGCCCGTGGGGAACGGGCGCGTTCACCCCGGCGCCTGCACCGTCTCGACCGGCGGCGGCGCCACCGGATCGGGGGCCGCGAGACGCATCGGCGGCGTCTCGTCGACGAACGGGTCGCGCAACAGGCCGATCAGCCGCGCGAGCGTCGCCTTCATCTCGACGCGCGGCACCACCATGTCGAGGATGCCGTGCGCCAGCAGATATTCGGCGCGCTGGAACCCGTCCGGCAGCTTCTCGCGCACCGTCTGCTCGATCACCCGCGCGCCGGCGAAACCGATCAGCGCGCCGGGCTCGGCGATCTGGATGTCGCCCAGCATGGCGAAGCTCGCGGTGACGCCGCCGGTCGTGGGATCGGTCAGCACCACGAGGAACGGCAGCCCCGCCTCCTTGACCAGGCGCGTCGCGATCACCGTGCGCGGCATCTGCATCAGGCTGATCGCACCCTCCTGCATGCGTGCCCCGCCGGAGGTCGTGTAGAGCACCAGCGGCGCGTCCTGCAGCACCGCGAGCCGTGCCGCGGCGACGATGCCCTCGCCCACCGCCGCGCCCATCGAGCCGGCCATGAACTCGAACGCCATCGCGGCGACGACGGCGCGGTGGCCGTCGATCGTGCCGTGCGCGACGGCAAGCGCGTCTTCCAACGTCGTTGCCTCGCGCGCCTCGCGCAGCCGGTCGGCGTAGCGCTTCTGGTCACGAAAGCGCAGCGGATCGGCCGGCGCCTTCGGCAGCTCGATGCGGCTGTAGCCCTCGTCGAGCGTCCACGACAGGCGATCCGCCGCCGTCGCGCGCATGTGAAAGCCGCAGTTGCCGCACACTTTCTGGCTCTTCGCCAGTTCGGTGTGGAAGATCATCTGCTGGCAGTTCGGGCATTGATGCCAGAGATTGTCCGGCACCTCCCGCCGCGTGAACAGCGTGCGGATCTTCGGCCGGACGTATTCGGTGAGCCAGCTCATGCCGACTGCCGCGCCGTCTCGCGGGCGGCCGCGCGCGCCCCGCGCACCGCGGCGGCGAGCGCGCCGAC
>NZ_BANB01000985.1 GCF_000964365.1 Acidisphaera rubrifaciens HS-AP3
GCGCGGCGCGGGCGGCCCACCCGGCGCGCCGTGCGTCCCGCCTCGCGGTGCCCTGCGCGCCGGCGCCCCGCGTCACCATCATCATCCCGACCTACGGGCAGGCGGCGTGCACGCTGCGCTGCCTCGCCTCCATCGCCGCGCACCCGCCGCGCGCGCCGGTGGAGATCGTGGTGATCGACGACGCGTCCGGCGATCCCGCCGTCGCCGCCCTGGCGCGCGTGCGCGGCCTGCGCTTCGTCACGCAGGCGCGCAACCTCGGCTACCTGCTGACCTGCAACGCCGCCGCGGCCGGGGCGCGGGGGGCGTTCCTGATGCTCCTCAACAACGATACCGAGGTGCGGGACGGCTGGCTCGACGCGCTGCTGGAGGCGCTCGACCGCGATCCGCGGGCGGCGGCGGCCGGGTCGAAGCTGCTGCACCCGGACGGGCGGCTGCAGGAGGCAGGCGGCATCCTGTGGGCGGATGGCAGCGGCTGGAATTATGGCCGCGGCGATGACCCGGGCCGGCCGGAATACAACTATGTCCGCGAGGCCGACTGGTGCTCGGCGGCCTCGCTGCTGGTCCGGCGCGACGCCTGGGACGCGCTCGGCGGCTTCGATCCGGTCTATGCCCCGGCCTATTGCGAGGATTCCGATCTCGCCTTTCGCCTCCGCGCGCGCGGCCGGACGGTGCTGTACGTGCCCACCTCCGTCGTCGTGCATCACGAGGGCACCACCCACGGCACCGACACGTCGCGCGGTCTCAAGGCGTTCCAGACCCGCAACCAGCAGATCCTGCGCCGCCGCTGGGCCGGCGCGCTCGCCGATCACTATCCGAACGGGGACCACGTCGCCCGCGCCCGCGACCGCGCGCGCGATCGGCGAGTGACCCTTGTGCTCGATCACCTGGTGCCGGAGCCGGACCGCGATGCCGGGTCGCGCACCATGGACGCCTTCCTGACCGCGCTGCAGGACGCGGGCGACGTGGTGAAGTTCTGGCCGCAGAACCGCCACCGCACGCCCGGCTACGCGGCGCGGCTGGAAGCGCGGGGGATCGAGGTTCTGTACGGCACGACGCCGTTCGCGGAATGGCTGGCGACGCGCGGCGGCGCGGTCGATCGCGTGCTGGCCAGCCGTCCGGCCGTCGCCGACGCGCTGCTGCCGGATCTGCTCGGCCTGCTGCGGGTGCCGGTGGTCTATTACGGCCATGACCTGCATCACGTCCGGCTGCGGGCACAGGCGGCGCTGCTGCCGCCCGGCGCGGCCCGCGACGCGCTGCTCGCCGAGGCCGCGCGGCAGGAGGCGGAGGAGCATCGTGCCTGGGCGCTCGCCGACGTGGTGCTCTATCCGTCCGAGGAAGAGGCGGCCGCCGTCCGCGCCCTGCGCCCCGGCACCGATGCGCGCGCCGTCGTGCCCTATGCGTTCGACAGCTTCGACCCGCCG
>NZ_BANB01000984.1 GCF_000964365.1 Acidisphaera rubrifaciens HS-AP3
GTCTTCCGCCTGCCGGCGCGGCTCGATTACCGCGCCCTGCCGCGCGTCACCTACACCGCGCCCGAATTGGCCCAGACGGGACTGACGGAGGCCGAGGCGCGGGCGGACGGGATGCGGCCCACCGTGCTGCGCTGGGACCTGCGGGAGAACGACCGGGCGGTGGCGGAGGCGGACACGGAGGGGCTGGTGAAGCTCGTCGTGGCCGGAGGAACGCTGGTCGGGGCCGGCATCCTGGCGCCGCATGCCGGGGAGATGATCGGGCTGTGCGCCCTCGCGATCGCCCGCCGGCTGGGCCCGTCGGCGCTGGCGCAGATGATCCTGCCCTATCCGACGCGCGCCGAGGCGATCCGCCGCGCCGCCGGCACGCTCTATGCGCCCCGGCTGTTCGCGCCGCGCACACGCTGGCTCGCCCGCACGATGACGAGGCTGGCCGGCTGACCGCGGCGGAGCACGACGAAGGCTGCCTGCCGGAACCGCCGCGCCAGCACGGCCGCGCGTGCGGGCGGCAGGGCGGCGAGCACATG
>NZ_BANB01000983.1 GCF_000964365.1 Acidisphaera rubrifaciens HS-AP3
CGTGATGAGGGCGCGGGCGTGTCGGTTGACGTCGAGGGCGACAGGCCGAGGGTGCGGCCCTGACGGGGCGCGTGGTGGCGGCGGAGGGGGCAGTGCTTCAATCAGAAGCCAGTCCGGCCAATGCGCGGGCGGGGCATCGTGCTCGACGACGTAGCCGGGCGACGGCGGGATGATCGCGTATCCACCGTCCCCGCGCACGTCGATTCCGGGCGCGATCTTCGACTCGCTGTTGCGAACACCGGGCGCGTGGATGAACAGAAGATGCAGGCCGCCGGACTGCGTGCGGTGCAGGCGGGTCTCGGGCAGGCGGTGCATGTTGGCCGCATGCCAGACGTCCCCGCCATGGCGCGGGTCCACGTCGAGCACGTCGAGCCCGGACGCCTCGCCGGTCGGCATCCCGATCAGCGCGG
>NZ_BANB01000982.1 GCF_000964365.1 Acidisphaera rubrifaciens HS-AP3
GGCGGCGGCTGCGCGCCGGAGCAAGCCGCCGCCCGGCCCCGCGCTTGTGATGGCGTGGATAAAGCCCGGCCGCCTGTCGCCGCCAGCCGCCGTCACCATGTCGGTAGGCGGGCGCGACCGCGACGCGTCCGGCGGAGCAGGGAGGCAGTGATGGAGCGATCGGTTATTCGTGCCACGCGCCGGGCAATGCTCGGCAGCGGGCTTGCCGTGCTGCTGGGCGCGCAGGGTGCGCCGGGCGGCATCGCGTTCCTGTATGTCAACGGGGCGATGGCGGCGGCGCGGGCGTTCTTCCGCACCCTGGCGACGCAGGGACCCGCGACGGCCTATGGGCAGGCCGCCGCGGACTACCGGACGGCGACCACGCTCGGCACGCTGCAAGCCACCGCCGCGCGGTATGACCTGGCCGCGTTCGACGACATCAAGTGGGAGTCGTGGTCGCGCACGGGCGACCGGGCGCTGCTGGGCGGCCGCGTCGACCTGTCGGGCGGGCGGGACGTGTGTGCGACCCTGACGATGATCAAGGATCAGGCCGGCACGTGGCGGGTCGCAGCCCTCGATGTCCGGCCCGGCCCGGTCAACTGGTGGGAGCGCTCCGGCTAACGCCACCACCTGCCGAGCTGCCCGGGCAGGCCGTCGCGCGGTGGGTCGCGCGGCGCCGACCGTGACGCAGTCGCTTGCAATTGACACGATCGGCGCATGACGAAGCGGCCACGTCCTTCGTCCGCCCCCCGGCAGTGCCTAAGTCTGTGATCAGCGGCGGATTCGTGCCGCGGGCGCTCAGACAAGGGAGGCGCGCGATGCTGTTACGGGACGTGCTGCGGCGGAAGGGCGGGGACGTCACCACCGCGCAGGGAGAGGCGCTGCTCGCCGACGTGGTGCGCATCCTCGCCGACGAGCGGATCGGCGCGGTGGTGGTGCTCGACCGGCGCGGCGATCTTGCCGGGCTGTTTTCCGAACGCGAGCTGGTGCTGGCCTGCGCCGCCCACGGCGACGCCGCGCTCGGCATGGAGGTGGGCGGGCTGATGAACCGCGCCGTCATCACCGGCACGCCGGAGGAGCGGATCGACGACGCGCTGCGCCGCATGACGCTGCGCCGGTCGCGGCATCTGCCGGTGATCGAGGACGGGCGGCTGGTCGGCATCATCAGCCTCGGCGACCTCGTCAAGCATCGGCTGGAGGAAAAGGAGCTGGAGGCCGGCGTGCTGCTGGAGCTCGCCCGCCGCCACACCTGATCGCCGCAAGCGCCACGGTCCCGGGGCCGCGCCCCGGCCGGCCGCGGTCAGACGAACAGACGCGCGGCCGTCGCCAGCAGGATGACGGCGAGCGCCGGGCGCAGCGCGCGCTCTGGCACCCGTGTCGCCAGGACGCTGCCCGCCAGAACCGCCGGGATCGAGCCGCACAGCAGCGAGGCCAGCAGGCGCGGATCGACGTCGCCGATGGCCCAGTGGCCGAGCCCGGCGATTAGCGTCAGCGGCACGGCGTGGGCGATGTCCGACCCCACCAGCCGCGCGATCGGCAGGCGGGGGTGCAGCAGCGCCAGGACCGTCAGCCCGATCGCCCCGGCGCCCACCGAGGACAGCGTCACCAGCACGCCGAGGGCGAGGCCGGTCGCCACGGTCAGCGCCGCCCGCCGCCGCGTGCCCCCGGCCGGCAACGGGCGCGCGGCGAGGCGGCGGGCGATCCACGGGCGCAGCAG
>NZ_BANB01000981.1 GCF_000964365.1 Acidisphaera rubrifaciens HS-AP3
GCCGATGGCGGCGGCTTGGCCGGGTCGGCAAAGGCGCGGGCGATGTCTCCGGCATTGATCCGCGCCGCCGTGATGCGCCCGGCCAGCGACGGGCGCGGCCAGCCTAGGGTCAGCGTGCCACCGGCATCCGTGCCCGGCCCGGTCAGCCGCAGGGCGCTCAGCGTGAGCCCGTGTGCGAGGCCGTGCGGCCCGTCGGTCGCCTCCGCCTGTATCCGGATGCCGCGCAGGCTGGGGACCGTCCGATGCAGCAGGGGCGCGAGCACGCCCAGATCGGCGACCCGCGCATCGATCGCAGCCCGCAGCCCGGCGCCCCGGCGCGGATCGTCGATGCCGCCCTGCACCGACAGCGTCATGCCGGCCGCCATGGCCTCGGCATGGATCGGAAATGGCCCGGCCGGCGCGCCGGGTAGCAGCGCCGCCGGCGCCCCGGTCGTTGCCTTGAGCGTGAACGGCGCACCGTCTACCCGGCCGGCGATGTCGGCCGTCAGTGGCCGGTCCTCGGCCGCGTTCGCCAAGGCGGCGTGGTCCAGCGTCAGCCCGGGCAGATAGGCCGAGAGGTCGCCCGCCGCCGTCCGCAGGGCGAGGCTGCGCAGCACGGGGACGGCCTGTCCGGCCCCCGTCACATGCGCCGCGAGATCGATGTCGTGCACCGGCGGCAGCGACGGGCCGCCCGCGAACGGGGCGAGGGCCGCGAGATCGGGGATC
>NZ_BANB01000980.1 GCF_000964365.1 Acidisphaera rubrifaciens HS-AP3
CGCCCTGTCCGGACATGGTACGGAGGCGCCGCGCCGGGCTGCCGGCGCCGACATTTCGCTCGGACCGGCTACAGGCCAGCCGGCGCGCGGTCACGGAAAGCTGACTGGACATCGGGACGTCATGACGTCACGACCATCGGATGAACCCCCAGCCCGGCCCGCCGATGTATGCCGCCGTGGAGGCGAGCCTTGCCGGCGAAATCGCGCGCGGGGCGTGGGCGGTGGGCGCGCGGCTGCCGGCGGAAGGGGCGCTGATGGCCCGCTTCGGCGTCAGCCGCACCACGCTGCGCCGGGCGATGCAGAACCTCGCGGCGCGCGGGCTGATCGAGGTGCGCCACGGTACCGGCACCTACGTCGCGCCGCCGCGCCTGACGCAGGAGCTGACGGAGCTGACCGGCTTCGTCGAGGACATGACGGCGCTCGGCCGGGTCGCGACGGCGCGGCTGATCGACCATGCCGAGGTCGCGGCCGACGCCGACGTCGCCCGCGCGCTGGCGCTGCCGCAGGGCACCACGGTGACGCGCATCCGCCGCGTCCGCCTCGCCGACGGCGTCGCGCTGTCCTACGACGTGACGTGGCTGCCGACCGGGATCGGGGCGCGGATCGTGGACCACGACCTTGCCGCCGAGCCGATCTTCCGGCTGCTGGAGGAGCGTTACGGCCTGGCGCTGATCGACGCCGAGTACTGCCTGGAGGCGGCGGCGGCCGATGCGGCGACGGCGGCGGCGCTGTCGGTGGCCGTGGGCAGCCCGATCATGCGGATCGAGCGGACGACGCGCACCACGGGCGGCCAGCCGGTCGATCACGAGGTGCTGCACTATCGCGGCGACCTGATCCGCTTTGCGACGCGCCTCGCGCGGCGCCGTCCGGCGGCGGGCTGAGGGCGCGCGATGCTCGCGTCGTCGGTGACGTTCCTGTTCGCCGCGTCCTTCGCGGCGAGCGCCCTTGGCGGCGCGCTCGGCATGGCGAGCGGCATCTTCATCGTGCCGATCCTGGTGCTGTTCGCCGGCATCGGCCTGCATGCGGCGGTGGCGGCGAGCCTGGTGTCGGTCATCGCCTGTTCCTGCGCGAGTGCCGCGCCGTTCCTGCGCGCGGGGCTGACGAATATCCGCCTCGCGCTGGTGCTGGAGACGGCGACGACGTCCGGCGCGCTGTGCGGCGTGTGGCTGGCGGGCATGGTGCCGGTGCGGGCGCTGTATCTGCTGTTCGCGGCGATCCTGGGCCTGTCCGCCTGGCAGATGGCGGCGGGGCGGCGGGCGGTGGCGCCGGTCGCGGAGGATCGCGCGTCGGGGCGCGGCTGGGC
>NZ_BANB01000979.1 GCF_000964365.1 Acidisphaera rubrifaciens HS-AP3
GCCGCCGCGGCGCGCGCCGCCGAGGCCGTGGTGCAGACCGCCTATCCGGCGATCGCCGAACATCCGCTGTTCTATCCGTCGCGCACGCCATGGACGCCGCCGCCGCCACCGCCGCCCGCGCCGGCCGCGCCCGCGCGGTCCCCCTTGACCGACTACGTCCTCGTGGGGGTAATCGTGAGCGGCCAGGCCCGCAGCGCGCTGATACGGCCGCCGGGCACCGCGAAAATCATCCGACTGGCCGAGGGGCAGGATCTTGCGGGCTGGAAGCTGGAAGAGATCACCCGTAATCAGCTTCGTTTCGCGGCTGGCGGCAGTACCTACGACATGACGTTTCCCCGCCCGTCGGCGGCACGGAAATGACGCTCTTCCCCAGGCGCGCCCCGCTCGGGGCGCTGCTGCTGGCCTCGGTGCTGTCCGCGTGCAGTTCCGGCGGCTTCCTGCCGCCGCTCGCCA
>NZ_BANB01000978.1 GCF_000964365.1 Acidisphaera rubrifaciens HS-AP3
ACCTGCTGCCGCGCATCCCGCCGCCGGGCAGGCGTCGTCCGGATCCGGCGGAGCGCCGGGCGCCGCATCCGGCGGGACCCTGGCGGGATGGGCCGTCGGCGCGACGGTGGGACGGATACGGCCGCCGCCGGTGCTGCGGCTGGAGGCGCCGGGCTTCGTCGTGCGCTATCCGCGCATCGTCAACGCGGCGCTGATCCCGCCGGGGCCGCTGGCGGCGATGGACGAGGCCTGGACGCGCTTCGAGTTCCCGCCCGCGCCGGTGACGCTGCTGGAGGTGCGCGACGCGATCGTGGTCGATGACGCCATGGTGTTCGACCGCGACCTGCGGGTGATCGCCCCGACCGCGACGGGGTTCGACGACGCGGCGGTGGAGGCGGCGCGCGCGCGCATCCGTGCCGCGGCGGCGGACGGGCGGCTCAATCGCCACGCCGGGCCGTCGGTGCTGTGCAAGCAGCTGTCGCCGTTCAACTACGGGCATTTCCTTCTGGAGATGTTCCCGCGCGCCTATCTCGCGCGGCAGGTGATGCCGCAGCTCCGGCTGAACTACGTCTTCCACCGCACCACGCCGCTGATGCTCGACGTGGCGTATCGCAGCCTGTTTCAGCTTGGCATCGGCCTCGATCAGATGACGATCACCGGGCCGGAGCCGCAGCGCTTCGACCAGCTGTTCCTGTTCGACGGGCTGTCCGATCATGGGCGGTACTTGTCGCCGCTCGCCGTCGCATCGGTGGAGGGTCTCGGCCTGACGGTGGCGCCCGGCACGGCGCGGCGGCTGTTCGTGCGGCGCGGCGGCACGGAGCAGCGCAACCTCGTCGATCAGGACGTGGTCGCCGCCCGGTTTGCCGATGCCGGGTGGGACGTGATCGATCCGTCGACGATGACGCTGGTCGAGCAGATCACCGCGTTTCGCGCCGCCGCGGAGGTCGTGGGCGTGGGCGGGGCGGCGATGGCGAACATCGCGTTCTGCGAGCCGGGCATCAACGTGACCCTGCTGCAGCACGCGCACATGCCGGACACGTTCTACTGGTTCATCGCGAACATCAAACGCATGGACTATGCCGAGGTGCGCTGCGCCCCGGCCGGCGCGCAGGACGCGACGACGTGGAACGGCGACTTCGTGGCAGCCGAGGCGGATATCGCGGCGCTTCTCGGCGGCTGAACGCCGCCGCGCCGGCACAGGCCGCGGCGGGCGAGCACGGTGCGAACGGCTTCGACGGCGGGGCCGACGACGACGAGCGGCGCGCAGGCCTGTGCCTCCCACAGCAGGGCAGGGTCGGGGGAGCCCGCGCCGGGCGGCAGGCGGTCGCGGCCGTCATCGAGGAAGGTCTCCGCCGGCATCCCTTCCGCGAGCACGACGTCGTGCGTCTCCAGCGCGAGGTGCCAGTAGTCGATCGACGCGACCGGCACGCGCGCCACCGCGTCGCCGTCGATCAGGTGGCGCACGGGGATGAGCACGCCGTCGATGAACAGCGCGTGGTCGGGCGAGAGGAACAGGTCGCGGGCCGGTATCCCGTCGGCCAACGCATGGGCGCGGACGCGCACGGGCCAGACCTCCGCCGGGCGGGGGTGGGCGGCGCAGTCGACGTGGAAATGCCCGATCCAGGCGACGGGCCGCCACGCGGCGTCCACGGTGCGCACGCGGTCGCCGACGGCGAGATGCTCCACCGCGACCTCTCCGCGCGCGGTCGCGATGCGGGTGCCGGCGGCGTAGCAGGCCGGCTGGGTACTGGTGACGGTGGTGTCGCCGCCGGCGGTGGCGACGACGAGGTCGGCGGGGTTGATGACGGGGAGGTCGAGGGTGATCGGCCCGCCGTTGCCGAACAGGGTCAGGGCGCTCCCCACATAGGTCTCGCTGGTCTCCACGAAGCCGGTGATGAGCAGGGTGTCGCCGGCGAGGAAGCCCAGGATCGGGTTGGTGGGCGCGGTGGCGGGGGTGAAGCTGATGGTCGGGTCGGCGACGTTGCTGAAGAAGATTCCTCCGCCGCCCCCCGCGCCCGCTGCCGCGAGGTCGAGCGTGCCGCCGTTGACGATGATGTCGCCGACGAAGGTGTTGCGCGCGTCGAGCCTTACCGTGCCAGGCCCGTTGATGACGAGGCGTCCCGCGCCGCTGGTGATACCGAGGCCACCCGATCCGGTCTGGTCGGCGACCGTGCCGGCGATATCGAGCGTCTGGCCCGCCTGTGCGGCCAGCGTGATCTTCTCGATGATCGGCTGTCTGATATCGAAGCTGCCCTGCAGAAAAATGGCGCCGCCGAGCCCCTTGCCCCCCCCCGGCCGCGGGACCGCCTGC
>NZ_BANB01000977.1 GCF_000964365.1 Acidisphaera rubrifaciens HS-AP3
GATGCGGGGGTGCGGGCGGCGGCGCCCCTGCTGCGCCGGGTGCTCGGGCCGGACCGGCGGCTGCGACTGCATCTCGGGGCCGGCGAGGCCGCGGTCCTGCTCGATCCGCTGGCGCTGGATCGGATACTTCTCAACCTCGTCACCAACGCGGCCGCTGCCCTTCCGCCGGATGGGAGCCTTGTCGTGAGCACGTCGGCCGGTTCCGACGACGCGGTCCTGATCGAGGCGCGGGACAACGGGCCGGGCTTCGATGCCGCGATCCTGCCGCACCTGTTCTCCCCCTATGCGACCACGCGGCGCGGCGCCGGCGGGACCGGGCTGGGTCTCGCCTCGGTGCGGGCGCTCGTGCAGGCGGCGGGGGGCCGGGTGACGGCCGACAATGCCCCGGGCGGCGGCGCCCGCCTGTGCATCC
>NZ_BANB01000976.1 GCF_000964365.1 Acidisphaera rubrifaciens HS-AP3
TCGGGGCGCGGCTGGGCGGATCGGCTCGGGCTGCATGGCGCCTATCCGGGGCCGGGGGCGGGCGAGACGCTGACCTATCGCGTCACGCGCCTGCCGGCCGGGCTCGCGCTGATGGGCGGGGCGGGGCTGGTCTCGGCGCTGCTCGGCATCGGCAGCGGGGTGCTGAAGATCCCGGCGATGGACGCGGCGCTGCGGCTGCCGATCAAGGTATCGTCGGCGACGTCGAGCTTCATGATCGGCGTCACGGCGG
>NZ_BANB01000975.1 GCF_000964365.1 Acidisphaera rubrifaciens HS-AP3
GGTCAGCAGGTGGCCATGCACGCGCACCCGGCCGGGCGGGGCGCGGTCGATCCGCGAGGCGGCGATGTCGCCGGCGGGCGTGCGCAGCCCGCTGACCGCGATCCAGTCGCCCGGGCGCGCCGGCACCGCACGCCATGTTGCGTCCGTGACGGTGACCGTCTGCCCCGCCACCAGCAGCTTTTGTCCATCCGCCAGCACCCGGCTGACCGGGCCCGTCACCTCATGGCGGACCGACACCGCCTGCGCCGTGAGGGCGTCGCCCTGGCCGACGCTCCCGACCAGGGCCAGCTGTCCGGCACGGAGGTCGGCGATGCGCCCCGGCGCGCCGTCGATCCGCACCGGCGTCGTCGCCGGCAGCGCCACCTCCAGCCCATCGACGCACAGACTGGCGAAGCCGGTGACGACGCCGACGATGCCGGTATCCGCGCCGCCCATATCCGTCCCTCCGATCCCCGTCCCGCCGATGCCGCGTTCGGCGAAGGCGGGGCCGCC
>NZ_BANB01000974.1 GCF_000964365.1 Acidisphaera rubrifaciens HS-AP3
GGCGAGCCGCGCCTCCAGCGCCGCCGCGACCGCGAGCACCGCCGCGTCGCCGCCGGGGCGACCCACGATCTGCAGCCCGAACGGCATGCCCGCCTCGTCGCGCCCGACCGGCAGGCACACCGCCGGATGCCCGACGAGGCTGACCGGATAGACCAGCGCGAGCCAATGCACGTAGGAGCGCGTCGGCACGCCGTCGATCTCGCGCGGATACAGCTCCGACCACGGGCGCGGACTGACCGTGATGCCGGGGGTCAGCACCACGTCGTAGCGGGTGAAGAACGCCTGCCAACGCCGATACAGCGTCGTCTGCACGCTCTGCGCCTCGGCCACGTCGGCGGCGGAGTAGCCGAGCCCCTCGGTCACGTTGGCGTGCAGGTTGGGGCCGCATTTGTCGGGATGCGCGCGGGCCCGCTCCGCATGGGCCGCCAGCACGCCGACGGCGCGCAGCACGGCGAAGGCCTCGTCGGCGCCGGTGCAGTCCGGCGTCGCCTCGTCGACGCAGGCGAAGGCGTCGCGGAACAGCCCGACCTTCTCCGCCAGGACGCGGCGGATATGGGCCTCCGTCGGGGCGATGCCGAAATCGGGCGTGACCGCCGCGCGGATGCGCGAGAGATCGGCCGGGGCGGGGCGGGCGAGTTCGGCCGCGTCATGACGGCAGACCAGCGGGTCGCGCGCGTCCTCGCCCGCCAGCACCGACAGCAGCAGGCACAAATCCGGCACGGTGCGCGCCATCGGGCCGAGCACGGGCAGGCCGCTCCAGCCATGGGCGCGCCCCTCGTCGGGCACGAGGCCGGGGGTCGGGCGGAAGCCGACGATGCCGCAATGCGCCGCCGGGTTGCGCAGGCTGCCGCCGAGGTCGGAGCCCGTCGCGATCGGCACCATGCCGGTCGCCAGCGCCACGGCCGATCCGCCGGAGGAGCCCGCCGCGTTGCGCATCGGGTCGAACGGGTTGCCGGTCGCGCCATAGACGGCGTTGCGCGTGTTCGCCCCGAGCCCCCATTCCGGCACGTTGGTCTTGCCGAGGATGATCGCGCCCGCCGCCCGCGCCCGCGCGACGGTGCCGCGGTCGTGTGTCGGCACGTGGTCGGCGAACAGCTGGCTGCCCCAGGTGGTGCGCAGGCCCGCCGTCTCCTCCAGGTCCTTCACGCCGAGCGGCAGGCCGTGCAGCGGGCCGAGCGCGTC
>NZ_BANB01000973.1 GCF_000964365.1 Acidisphaera rubrifaciens HS-AP3
GCCCGGCGGATCGGCGTCGAGCGCCGTCAGGCCGCCGACGATGCTGCGCCGCCGCCGCAGGCCGATGCGGGAGGCGTCGAAGGCGGTGTCCGCGAGGCTGCCGCTGACGATGTTGCGGCCGACCAGGGTGTGGACCGATGCCTCGATCACGCCGTAGGCGAGGCCGGCGCGGCTGATGTCGCGGTCGGCGTCCGCGCCGATCAGCGACGGCGTGGGATGCGTGTGTTCGAGCCACAGCACCGCGAGCAGGCTTTCGGTGACCGGCGCGCCGGAGGGCGCGATGAGGGCGGGCACGCGCGCGGACGGGTTGACCGCGAGCAGC
This sequence comes from Acidisphaera rubrifaciens HS-AP3, assembly GCF_000964365.1. Classification (GTDB taxonomy): domain Bacteria; phylum Pseudomonadota; class Alphaproteobacteria; order Acetobacterales; family Acetobacteraceae; genus Acidisphaera; species Acidisphaera rubrifaciens. The sequence continues at coordinate 323 of NZ_BANB01000973.1, forward strand.
GCCGGCGTGTCGCCCCACGGATCGACGAGTTCCTCCTCCGCCGGCAGTCCCTTTTCCAGCACCGCGATGCGCGCGACGCGGGCATAGGGCGAGGTGGTGTTGATGAGGATGCGCATGGGCGTGATCCTAGCGCGCGGCCGGCCGGCGGTGCGGCTTGCGCAGCCCCGCCTGTTCCAGCAGCGGCATGACGCGTTCGTTGAAGTAGGGCAGTTCCTGATTGTAGTCGACGAAGGAGATCAGGCTGCCGTCCACGCCGGTCGCGGACAGTTCGGCGATGCGGTCCACCACCTGTTCCGGCGTGCCGACCAGCGGATAGCCGCCCCAGCCGGCGATGAAGTTGGCGCGGAACTTGTCCATGTAGTCCTTGGAATACGAGCCGCTTTCGACGCCGAAGATCTTGCAGACGTTGTCGGCCGCTTCCCAGTCGCCTTTTTCGTGGACGTAGTAGTTGTAGTAGTCCCGTGCCTCCTTCTCCGTGTCGCGCACCACGCAGTAGGAATAGGTGAAGGTGCCGATGTCGCGGTTGTAGTTTTTCTGCGCGTCGGCGCGGACTTCCTTGATCCAGTTGGCGGCGCGGTCGAGGCCGTCCTCCTCGATCACCGAGAAGTTGATGTCGCAGTATTTCGCGGCGAACTTGCGCCCCTTGGGCGAGGAGCCGGCGCTGATGAGCAGCGGGCGGGGCTTCTGATAGGGCTTGGGATCGGCGAAGCCGCCCTTGATGGTGAGGAACTGGCCGTCGTAGTCGAACCATTGTTCGGTCCAGAGCTTTTCGACGATCTCCACCCACTCCGTCGCGTATTCATAGCGGGTGTCGTGTTCCATCATCTTGACGCCGAACATCTCCATCTCCGGCGTGAACCAGCCGCAGACCATGTTGATGCCGAACCGGCCCTTGGAGATGCGGTCGATGGTGGTGCCCATCTTGGCCGCGACGATCGGATGCACGGTGGGCACGTGCGACGTCGCGAACAGGAAGATGTTGCTGGTGCGCGCGGCGAGGGCCGCGGCCCAGGTATAGGTCTCCATGCAGTTGCCGTTGAAATTGCTTGGCCCGCCGAAGCCGCGCCAGCGGGCGATCGGCACCATGCATTCCCAGCCGCCGTCTTCGAGGATGCCGGCGATCTCCAGGTTGCTCTCCAGCGTCGGCTCGAAGCTCGTCTCCGCCAGCGTCATCGCGCAGGCGTTGGAGCAGTTGGAGCCGAAAATGCCGAGCTTGAACCGGTTGTCGTTGAACATCGGATTGCCGGCGGCGCGGTAGGCATCGAGATTGTTCAAGTCGTCGCTCCCCTGTTGCCGGTCCGCGGTGCGCGCGGACGTGATCGCCTGTCCCGCGATGGCGCGGGGGCGTTTTTCATCGACGGGGGTCAGCGTATACGGTGTCCGAAACGCCTGCCAAGGTCGGCCCCGACGCGGCCGGCGTGGCGCGCTTACGGGACGGGGCAGACGCCCTTGGCGTTGCGGCCGGGGACGGTGCCGGGGACGGGGGCGACCTGGATCGAGGCGAAGGCGGGGGCGTCGTCGGTGGGGAACGGCGTCGCGCCGGCGGGATAGCAGTCGGAAGCCAGCAGATACGCCACGATGTCGGCGCTCTGTGCCGGCGCGAGCGTGGACGGCGCGTTGCGTGGCATGAGCTTGAAGACGATGTAGCGGATGATCTTGAGCGTCCAGCCGTTGTGCTGCGCGGTGGTCAGGAAATCGGTGCCCGCGACCGAGGGCGCGGCGGTTCCCTGCAGGTCG
>NZ_BANB01000972.1 GCF_000964365.1 Acidisphaera rubrifaciens HS-AP3
GAGATGCTGCGGCTGGCCGAGGCCGCCGTGTTCGCCGCCGCCGGGCCGGTCGGGCCGCGGGCGCTGACGCAGGTGTTGCCGGCGGAGGCCGACGCTGACGCGGTGATCGCGGCGCTCGCCGCCCGTTATGACGGCCGGGGGGTCGAACTCGTGCGGGTGGGCGGCGGGGTGATGTTCCGCACCGCCCCCGACCTCGCCCCCGCGCTGCGCCGGGTGGTGCAGGTGCCGCGCCGCCTGCCGCGCGTGGCGATGGAGACGCTGGCGATCGTGGCCTATCATCAGCCGGTCACCCGCGCCGAGATCGAGGAGATACGCGGCGCGAGCCTGGGGCAGGCGACGCTCGACGCGCTGCTGGAAGCCGGGCTGATCATGCCGAAGGGGCGGCGGGAGAGCCCCGGACGACCTACATTATGGGGTACGACGCCAGCCTTCCTGGCGCAGTTCGGCCTGCCGGACCTGCGTGCCCTGCCGCGGCGCGAGGATCTGCTGGTCGAGCCGGTGGTGGCCGGCGCGCCGGCGGATGCCCCGACCGACGAGGCGCCGGCGGAGGAGGGACCGGTGGACGCGGCCCACGCCGAAGGCGCGCCCGCCGAGGGC
>NZ_BANB01000971.1 GCF_000964365.1 Acidisphaera rubrifaciens HS-AP3
CAGCAGCCCCGCCAGCAACGCCGGCAGCGCGTCGGGCGGCAGGCGCAGCATGATCGCGAGCGGTCCCGCCGCCAGCAGCAGCGGCAGTCCGGTGGTCAGCCAGTGCGCCGTCGCCTTCGCCGCCGCGACCCCGGCCGCCGGCAGCCCGCACAGCAGAAGCTGGTCGAGCGAGCCGTCCTCCAGCTCGGCGCCGAACAGCCGGTCGAGCGGCAGGAGCGCGGCCAGCAGGGCGCAGACCCAGACGATGCCCGGCGCGATGCGGCCCAGCATCTGCGGCGACGGGCCGATCGCGAGGGGGAACAGCAGGCCGGCGACAAAGAAGAACATGATCGCCGCCAGCGTGTCCGCGCCGTAGCGCAGCGCGAGCCGCAGCTCGCGCCCGACAAGGGCCGAGAAGACCTTCATGCCAGGTGCAGGCTCGTCGCGCCGGGCAGCGGCAGCGGCAGGTGGGTCGCCGCCAGGACCACCCCGCCGCCCTCCCGGTGGGCCGCCAGCAATCCGCCGAACCGTTCGACCGACGCCGTGTCGAGGCCGAGCGTCGGCTCGTCCAGCAACCAGACCGGCGC
>NZ_BANB01000970.1 GCF_000964365.1 Acidisphaera rubrifaciens HS-AP3
GGGCAGCGGCATCGCGGCGGCCGTCGCGCCGGCGGCCAGGCGGTCCAGGTCGTGGATCAGCGCCGTATCGTCCCCGGCCGGCTCCGTCCCGGTCGCCGCGAGGCCGCCCACGATGGCCTTGATCCGGTCGATCGCGGCCAGCACCAGCGTCACCAACCCGGGCGTTACCGGCTGCACGCCGTCGCGCACGCGGCCCAGCACGTTTTCCGCCGCATGCGCCACGCCCTCCAGCCGGGGCAGGCCGAGGAAGCCGCAGGTGCCCTTGATCGTGTGGACGAGACGGAAGATCAGCGAGAGCGTCTCGCGGTCGTCCGGCTGGCGTTCGAGCCGGACGAGGGCGACGTCCAGTTCACCGAGGCTCTCGCCCGTCTCGGTCAGGAAATCAGCGAGCAGATCGTCCATGCGCGAGCACCCCTGCGGACGGTCCCGCGGGACCGGCCGGTGCAGGGTGCGCGCAGGCAGGCGAACAAAGCGTAAAGGTGCGCCCGCGCCTCAATGCGCCGGTGCGAGCAGCAGCACCGGCGCCTGCCCTGCCGGACCGAGCAGCAGCCGCAGCCGGATCGCGCTCGCCCGCGCGATCATCACCGCGAGGGCGACCGATGCCGTGCGCGCGTCGGGCGTGCGCGACGCCGCCGTCGCGGCGGGC
>NZ_BANB01000969.1 GCF_000964365.1 Acidisphaera rubrifaciens HS-AP3
ATAGCGCCGCCGCCAGCGCCGCTGCCGCCGTCGTGTTGCCGATTCCCATCTCGCCCAGGCAAAGCAGGTCGCACCCGCCGGGCAGCGCCGCCGCGCCGGCCGTGACGGCGGCGCAGAATTCGGCCTCCGTCATCGCGGGCCCCTGGGTCATGTCCGCGGTGGGCGCGTCCAACAACAGCGGATGCACGTGCAGCCGCGCGCCCGCGACCGTCGCGAGTTGGTTGATCGCCGCCCCGCCGGCGCGGAAATTGGCCACCATCTGTGCGGTGACCGCCGCGGGGTAGGGGGAGACGCCCTGTGCCGTCACGCCGTGGTTGCCGGCGAAGATCAGGATGTCGACCTGATCGAGACGCGGC